>JBASTF010000924.1:0-4064 GCA_049274755.1 Rubrivivax sp.
CGCAACACCCGGCGCGAGCTGCCCCGCTTGGGGCGCCAGGCGCAACAGGCCGTCGATGCGCCGCAACGCCTGATCGCGCACCCGCAGGTGGCGTTCGCGGATGCCGTCGAGGTCGCCGACGTACTCGACCTTCTGACCTTCTGAATACCGGCTTGCGCTTCTCCAGGAAGGCCTGCACGCCTTCAGCTTGATCGGCGCTGGCGGCACAACGCGGGAAGGCGCGGCGCTCCTCGGCCAGGGCTTCCCGCAACGGTTTCTCCCCGGGGCTGACCACGCAGCGCAACATCCCGGTGACTGCCGGTGGCGCATCGGGCCGTGGCGGCCGGCAAGTCGATGCGAAAGCGCATCAGCTTGTCGTAGTCGGGCGCGTGAGCTCCGCGATGTCGGCACGCCACGAGAACTCGATCCAGGTCTCGGGGACCCGCACGGGGCTTCCGGATACTGGCCATGAGGTCTGGCGGCGGCCGGATGCAGGCCGGCGGGCGATCGAAACCGAAGGGTTTCGGCACCGGCCCGACGCGCGCCGCACCTGAACCTGGCACAGGGGGCACTGGGGCGGGCCGACGCGGCTCGCAACTGTCTCCCTGGCGACCATGCCGTCGCGTTGGCGCGAAATTGGTCGATTTGTTGCTTCATTTCCGCGCATGACAAGCCGATGACAGATGTTCAGATTCATCAAGAACCAGGCCTGCCACGCGTCGCCCGCCAAAGGCATCCCAGGCGCGGAAGGCCGGGAATCGACCGATCGACCCCAAGGAGCACGACTTGAAGCTTTCCAGAATCTCGTTGGCTGTGGCCATCGTCGCCGGCGCCGGTTTCGCGGCGCCGGCATGGGCCCAGTCCGGCATGGACTTCCGCGTCAGCGGGTTCGGCACCGTCGGCTGGGCGAAGACCGACACCGACAACGTCGAGTTCGCCTTCCTCGGCCAGCCCACGGGTGCCGGCAGCTCGGGCTCCTTCGAGCCCGACAGCCGCCTCGGGCTGCAGTTCGACGCCACCTTCAACCCGACGTTTTCGGCCACGCTGCAACTGCTGAGCAAGTACAACGGCGACGGCAACCAGCATCCCGGTGTCGAGTGGGCATTTGCCAAGGCCAAGCTCGGCCACGGATTCAACGCCCGCGTTGGCCGTATCGGCGCCCCGTTCTTCATGGTCTCGGACTTCCGCGAGGTCGGGTATGCCAATGTTTACCTGCGCCCACCCGCCGACGTCTACAACCAGGTCCCGCTGCGGTCGTTCGACGGCGTCGACCTGATGTACGCGGGCGCCCTGGGCAAGATCCCGTTCACGGCCCAGTTCTACTACGGCAATACGACCGTTCCATTTCTCCATTTCAATGCCAAGTTTGACAAGCAGGTCGGCATGAATGTGACGGCCGAAGTGCTGGACGGCTTGACGCTGCGCGCAGGCCACAGCCAGGGCGACCTGACTTTAGACAGCGGTGCGATACTCGGCCTGGTCGACGCGTTGGCCCAGACGCCGTGGAAGTCCACCGGCGAGCAGATCAACTGCACTAAGCGCAAGGCCTCGTTCACCGGGCTTGGCGTCAGCTTTGAGCAGGGCAACTGGGTCGGCGCCGCCGAATACACATTCCGCCGCACCGACTGCAGCGTGAGCGACACCACCGGCTGGTACGTGATGGGCGGCTATCGCTTCGGCAACTGGACCCCCTATGCCATCGTCTCAAGCGTGACCAACGATGACTCCAATGTCGTGAATACCGTTCCGGTGGGCATTTCGGCGCCAGTCACCGATTTGTCGATGGCCGTCCAGGGACTGATCAACTCGCAGATCGTCGAGCAGCGCGGCACGGCTCTGGGCCTGCGTTGGGACGCCTGGCGAAACGTCGCGGTGAAGGCGCAGTACGAGCGCGTCGACACCAAGGGAACGAACGGCTTCTTCCTGGTCAACGGCGCTTCCCCGACGCGCCCGGTCAACGTGTTCTCGCTGGCCGTCGATTTCGTGTTCTGAGGAGGCCGCGATGAAATTCAAACACCTTCTGCTGGCCGCCGGCGTGCTCGCCGCGGCCGTGTCGGCCCAGGCCGATATCGTCGTCATCGCCAACCCGGCGGTCGGCCCGTTGACCAAGGAACAGGTTGCCGAGCTCTACCTCGGCAAGAGCCAGGCCTTCACGCCTTACGACCAGGGTGAGGCCTCGCCGATCTATGCCGACTTCTACAAGAAGGCCACCGGCCGTGACACTGCCCAGGTCAAGTCGACCTGGTCGCGCGTGGTCTTCACCGGCAAGGGCCAGGCGCCCAAGCAACTGGCCGACTCGGCAGCGGTGAAGAAGGCCGTGGCCGCCGATCCCAAGGGTGTGGGCTACGTCGAGAGGGCCGCCGTCGACGCCAGCGTCAAGGTTGTGCTCAGCCTCGACTGATGCCCGCGGCGCGACGACCTGAATGCTTCGGTTGTCGCGTCTCGTGCCGATGAATGTAGTGGTGGTGCCACGGCCGGTCCCGCAAGCGCGCGGGACGCGGTCAGGCACTTGGCCCTGGAGTCCGCTTCATGAATTTCCGTACCAAGATCTGGATGCTGCCGCTGTCAGCCGCGGCGGTCTTCGTCGTCGGCGTCAGCATCAGCTATTTCGTCGGCGCACGCACCTCGGCGTCGCTGAAGCTGCTTGCCGATGTCGACGGCCCGGCGCTGGAGCAGATGCAGCGCGTCGATCGCGGCATCGAAAGCTTCCGCCTGACGCTGCAGTCGGCCGCCGCCGAGGGTGACGTCGACAAGCTCGAGGACGTGCAGGCCGTCGTCAACGCGACGCAGCAGGTGCTGGCCGGCCTGGCCAAGGTCGACGGCAAGGTCGAGCTTGCGCAGGAGGTCAAGACCGCCTACGACGCCTACCAGACCGCCGCGCTCGGCGCCACGCGCGCCATGCTCAGCAAGGGCGATGTCGGGGACCAGGTGCAGCGCATGCAGGCCACGCAGGCCAGGCTCGACAAGCTGGTCAAGCAACGCAACGAGGAGGCCGCACAGGCCGTCGTTGACCGCCAGCTCGCGGCCGGCCACGGCGTCAACATCGGCATCTGGGTGACGCTGGGAACCGGGCTGGTGGTGCTGGCCGTGCTGGGCATCGCCTCGCGCCTGATCGTCACCTCGGTCTGGCGTGACCTCGGCGACGAACCCGTGACCCTGGGCGACCGCATGCGCGAGATCGCGCAGGGCAACCTGCAGCTGAACACGCAGGTGCTGGCCGGCGACACCCGTTCGCTCAACGCCGCGCTGGCCGAGATGGCCGGCAAGCTGCGCCAGACCATCGGCACGATCCGCCATGCCACGGACTCGATTGCCACCGCGTCGAGCGAGATCGCGTCGGGCAACCAGGACCTGAGCACACGCACCGAGACCACGGCGTCGAACCTGCAGGCTACGGCCTCGTCGGTCGAGCACCTGACCGGCAGCGTGCGCCACAGCGCCGACTCGGCGCAGCAGGCCAACCAACTGGCCAGCGCGGCGGCGCAGTCAGCGCAGCGCGGCGGCGAGATCGTCTCGCAGGTGGTCACCAGCATGGACGAGATCAACGCCGCCTCGCGCAAGATTGGCGAGATCATCGGCGTCATCGACGGCATCGCCTTCCAGACCAACATCCTGGCCCTGAACGCCGCCGTCGAGGCTGCGCGTGCCGGCGAGCAGGGCCGCGGCTTCGCGGTGGTCGCCGGCGAGGTGCGTACACTGGCGCAGCGCTCGGCGCAGGCTGCCCGCGAGATCAAGACGCTGATCGGCGCCTCGAGCGAGAAGGTCGAGAGCGGCGCCAACCTGGTGCGCGACGCCGGGCAGTCGATGCAGGAGATCGTCGCCGGCGTGCGGCGCGTCACCGACATCATCGGCGAGATCAGCGCTGCGGCGGTCGAGCAGTCGGGCGGCATTGGCCAGGTCAACCAGGCGGTCAGCGAGCTTGACCGGATGACGCAGCAGAATGCCGCGCTGGTCGAACAGTCGGCCGCCGCCGCCTCGAGCATGCGCGAGCAGGCGTCCAAGCTGGCGCAGGCCGTGGCGACGTTCCGCATCGGCGACGGCCTTGCCGAGGCGGCACCCAGCGCGCCGCATTGAGTGTCCAGGGC
>JBASTF010000925.1:0-2455 GCA_049274755.1 Rubrivivax sp.
GCGTCACGGTGGCCGGCGACGACATCATCTCGTGCCAGATCACCGCGTCCAGTTCCGAAGGCCGCACGCCAATGGCGCCGCTGAAGCGGATGAACTGCGCCTCGAGCTCCGGGTAGTGCCGCTCCACGGTCAGCGCGGCGTCGAGGAAGCCGCCGAGCGCACCGGCCCGCAGGATGTGGATGTCCAGGATCGCCACGTCGTCGGCGTCCAGCCAATTTCGCGCGATCCAGGAAGCCGTCTTGAGACCGATGCCGGGCAACCCGATCAGCCAGTCACGCAAGGCCCGGCCCGAACCGAGGGGCGGCGACTCTTCGGACAAGCGCTCGAGCGCCTGGCTGAGATAACTCGCCCGCTGGCGCGCGAACCGGTAGTGCACCCGGCGGCCCTCGACGTTCAGCGGGCGCGAGAGTTCGCGCAGCAGATCCTCTTCCGACGGCGAAGCGGCCACCAGGCCTGCCGTCTGCAGCCGCCGGAACGCGGCCAGCCCGACGCTCGCCGGGATGCCGTGGCCACCCAGCAGGCAGGCCGCCACCTCTTCGCGCAAAGTGGTGCCGAGCCGGTGGCGCGGGGAGCCGCCGCAGACCCGCCGTGCCAGCACCTGGTAGGCCCAATACGCGGGCGTCGGGAACGCGTCGACCGCGCCCCAGGCGAGCCCCGGCATCGCCTCGGCATCGCAAGCCGGCAGTTCGATCTGGACGACCGTCGGGCCCAGGAACACGGCGGCGCACTGCATCATGGCGTCTGCTCCGCGAGGTCGAAGCGCTCGCCGAGCAGCGCGAGCAGATGGTTGCGCTCCACCGGGTCCATGCGGCCGAACCTGTCGATGAGGCGGGCGTGGCGCCGCTTGATCGTCTGCCGGTCGCGGAAGGTCTCGCCCAGGTGCGAGGCATCGTGCAGCCGCGCCGGCGGGTCGAAGTTGAGCCAGACGCACTCCTGCCGCACGTCCACCTGCGTCTTGGCGTCGAAGGCCACGCAGCGCCATCCGGCGAGGCGCTCGCGGTACATCGCGTTGTCGTAGCCGGAGAGCATGACCTTGCAGGGCAAGGTCAGCAGCAGGTCCAGCAGGGCCGCGTGGTCGGCCGTTGCGTAGTCGTGGCGATAGACCTTCGCCCGCCGCCTCGTCTCGGGCAGGTACGGCGGATCGGCGTAGACCAGTTCACCGCCAAGAAACGGGTACCCGGACAGAAACGCTTCGGCCGCGCCGTGCACGAGCTGACAAAGCCCGGGATGCTCGGTCCGCCAGCGATCGATCATCCGGGCGTCAAGGTCGACGCCGATGCTGAGCTTTGCCGGCCGCTTGTGCCGCAACACCGCACCGCCGCCGAGATGCGACTCGATGTAGACCTCATGCGGCGGCATCAGGCTGATCAGCCGCTGGTAGCACTTGCCCTTGCCGCCTGGATACCTCATGCCTCGATCATCGTCAGGCATGACGATGATGTCAAGCGTCTTCGTCTGCGCTTGCTTGTCGAAGACCGGTCTGCACAGGCGAAGACGCGTTGGGGGTGATCGACGTGCCCGCCCGGTGCGGGAACGTTCTGGATGCATGGCGGCGGCGCAGGATCGGCGGGAGGGCTTGCCGACTGCTCCGATCGTTGATGACGAAGGTTCCGACTGCCCAGCAGAAATCGGCGCCGAACAGGGGGCATTTCGCGTTTGGCAAGCGCGGACAGCACTGCCGACGAGACATGCGGCACGCCCCGCCATCCGCGCGATCCCGCTGATGTCGAAACCCCACCCACAAAGCGCCCATTCCGCCTGGCGCCGCACCCGCTCCGGCGATCGAATCGAGCGTGTGCAGCCACTGGGAGAACGACATGCCTGCAAGCCCATCACGGCCTTGTCGCCTGCGCGGACCGCGACAGCCCCTCACCGTTCCAGGCTGCATGCTCAGCGGCTCGCGCACCCGGGACAGCGCCGCCCGCGAGGCATCGCTGCTCACCCAGGCGTACGAGCCCTACGTGGGCTACGAGTCCGGCGCGTTCCAGATCATCGAGCACCACCGTGCCCAGCCGGCGCTGACCGACTTCGACGACTGGCCCGCGCCGGACCGCGCCTGGCACTTCGTGTTCTCGTCGGTCCTGGCCGCCTTCACCGAGGCCGGCCTCGACGAGATCGACGTGCAGATCTACCTGCAGCACCGGCTCGGCATCCACTCCCCGCCAACCCAGGCGACGGACCGCGGAGCGACTTCGCGCCCGAACTCGGCTCCAAGCCCGCCGGCCTGGTGGCCGTTCCCGGCGACGAGATGGTCGCCTTCAGCCTCGAGGTCGCCGGCCGTGGCCGCATCGGCGATGCGCGGCGCTGGCTGAGCGAGGTGTTCCTGCCGCGCTGGGTCGAACCCATCGCGCAGCAGGCACGGGAGCTGCCACAACACTTCATCGAACTCGGGTTCCTGCCGTTTCGCGCGGGTTGACGCGGCCGCTGCCGGCGGACGCCGCACCCACGTTCCGCG
>JBASTF010000926.1:0-3339 GCA_049274755.1 Rubrivivax sp.
CTGTCCTCGGCCGAGGCGCGCAGCGCCTTGCCGAGGTCGGTGTAGCGCAGCACGGCCCAGACGCCGTAGGACAGGCCGACGGCCAGCACCAGCGTGATCAGTTCCGGCAGCGGCACGTACAGGCCGACGACCTTGTAGCGGTGTTCGCCGTAGGCCGATTCGAGCTTGCGGAAGTCGGCCGTCCAGATCGACTGGATCAGCGCCTCGACGATGCCGGTGAGGCCGAAGGTGACGAGCAGCGAGTTGAACGGCGTGATCGCAAAGCGTGTCATCAGCGCATGCAGGCCGGCGCCGATGGCAAAAAACAGCGGCACCACGACCAGCAGCGACAGCAGCGGGTCCATCCCCATCTGCGCCATCTGGTAGCAGAGGTAGGCCGCCAGGAAGGCAAAGGCGAAGTGCGCGAGGTTGATCAGCCGCAGCAGCCCCCAGGAGAGGCTGAGGCCCAGCCCCAGCAGGCCGTAGAGCGCGCCGACAAAAACGCCGGACAGCACACTCTGGGCCAGCAGCGTTGCGCTGGGCATCGTGAATCCCGACATGGTGTGCTCAGTTCGACAGGAGCTTGGCGCCGCCGGTGGTGAACTCCTTCGGCCAGACCACGGTCCAGTGGCCGCCCTGCACCTGCTTGATGCGCATCAGGTCGTCGCCGTAGTTGCCGGTGCCGTTGAAGCGCAGCCTGCCCTGGATGGTGCTGGCGCCATTGGCCTTCAGGTGGGCGGCGATGGCCTTGTCGTCCAGCCCCTTGGTCGCAGCGACGCCGGCTTCCAGGATCTGCCAGGCCGTGTACGACGCGCCGGCCTGCACTTCCACCGAAGGGTCGGGCAGGTTGGCCTTGGTCGCACGTTCGCGGTAGATCTTGACGAACTCGGCCGCGCCCGGGTTGTTGGTGAAGGGCACCTGCTCTTCGAAAATCGTCACCGACAAGGCGTTTTTCGCCTCGGGCAGCGAGACCAGCGGCCCCGGAGAGGGGTAGAGGTAGAAGTGCTGCGGCGGCAGATAGTCGATCTTCTTCATCGCGTCCAGCAGCAGGTTGCCGTCCAGGCCGATGGCGCCGACGAACACGAAGTCGGGCTTGGCGTCCTTGATGCGGTTGGCAATCGGCCCGAAGTCGCGGTTGCCGAAGTCCCATTCGAGGAACAGCACTTCCTGCAGGCCACGCTTCTTCAGCACCTCGCGGGCGCCGGCGCTCATGAACTGGATGGACGGGAACTTGCTCGTCACCACGGCCACCGTCTTCGGCGGCTTGGGGCCGGCAGCCAGCGCGTCGAACAAGGTGTTCGGCACCGTCGTCGCCGGGTCCGAGCCCAGCGACCAGGCCGGGAACTGCATGTCGTACTTGGCCAGCGAAGGAATGCCCAGCGTGTGGTGCACCAGCACCTTGCCGTAGCGCTGCGCCACGCCCATCGCCGACAGGATGGCGCCGGTGGCATACGGCCCCATCAGCAGGTCCACCTTGTCGGCGGTGACCAGTTGCTCGTACAGCGTGCGCGCCAGGTCGGGTTTGCTCTGGTCGTCCTTCAGCACCCATTCCAGCTTGCGGCCCAGCCAGCCGCCACGTGCGTTCACCTGGTCGACGTAGATCTCGCCGACGATCTTGTGGATCTGGGCGGTGGCCGACAAGGGCCCGGTCAGCGCCAGCGTGCTGCCGATGCGGATGGGCCCGGACTGGGCCTGCGCCAGCCCCGTGGTGCCGGCCAAGCCGGCGAGCGTGATGCCGAGCGCGCTGCGGCGCGTGACGAGCCGGTGGTCCATCCGTTGTCTCCTGTGTTCTGGGCTGTGAGAGGCCCGCAGGATAGGCAGCGGCGGCGGTTTGAACAGTGATGAATCTCCATCGTTATCATCGATGCAGTCGATCATCTTGAAGGGTTTTCATGGAGCTGCGACATCTTCGCTACTTCGTTGCCCTGGCCGAATGCCTGAGCTTCACGCGCGCCGCCGAGCGTGTGCACGTCACGCAGTCAACGCTGTCGCACCAGATCCGCCAGCTCGAAGAACAGATCGGCCAGGTGCTGTTCGACCGCATCGGCAAGAAGGTCGTCACCACCGAAGCCGGCCAGCTGTTCCTGGCCTATGCCACCCGTGCGCTGAAGGAGGTGGACGCCGGCATTGCGATGCTGCGCCCCACGGCCGACGGCCTGACCGGCCAGGTGCACGTGGGCGCCACCCACACCTTCAACATCGGGCTGATTCCCGAATGTGTGGCGCTGTTTCTCGCGCGCCACCCCACGGTGCAGGTCTGCGTCGAGGAATTGCCGGCCGACGACATCGGCGTGCGCCTGCGCTCCGGCGCGCTGGACATCGGCATCGCCTACCGGCCCAGCGGGCCCACCGACCTGGCGTTCGAGCCGCTGTACAACGAGGAGATGGTGCTGGTCGTCGCCGACAAGCACCCGCTGGCCAACCGCCGCCGCATCCGCATGATCGAACTGCACCAGCAGCCGCTGGTGCTGCTGCCCTCGCGCTTCACCACACGCGCCATGCTCGACGAGTGTTTTGCCGCCTGCGGCGCCGAGCCCTCGGTGGTGGCCGAGATGTCGACGGTGGCACCGATGATCGGCCTGGTGCTGCGTGCGCCGGTCGGCACCATCGTCTCGGCCAATGCCGTGCCGCCGGAACTGGCCGGCCTGCGCACGGTGCCGATCGAAAGCCCGACGCCGATCCGCACACCGGGCCTGTTGTGGCGCGCGGAAGGCGCCAAGGCTGCCGTGCTGCAGGCCTTTGCCGTCATCGTGCGCAAGACGGCACTGCACCAGCAGGCGCGCCCGCGCCGCGGCTGAGCCCGCACCGCCGCGGTTCAGCCGGCCAGCAAGCCCTCGATGCTGCGCGCCACGGCCAGGGCCTCGTCCACCGTGGCCAGGCCGGCGCCGGCATCGCCGCCGAGCAGTTGCGCAAAACCGTCCAGCGTGGACGGCGTGGCGTCGACACGTTCGTGCACGCTGCCGCCATGCTCCAGCCGCGACCACTGGCTCAGCGCCACGCGGTCGCGGCTGCCGATGACCTCGAAGCGGTTGTCGTCGGCGATGTCGCCGGCCACCGCGGCGTCGATCTGCAGCGGCACGGTGGCCAGTTCTCCCAGTTGCAGCCGCGCCACCAGCCGTGTTTCGGCCTGGCCGGCCACACGCTCCAGCTGCGCCGCGGCCACCTGGCCGGGGCCGAACAGCCGCTGCGCCAGGAACACGAAGTGCGACAGCACCTCGCGTGTGAATCCACCTTCGGCCGCGCCGGCCAGCCAGGCGCTGGCACCGGCCTGCCATTCCCGCGGCCAGCGTGCAAAACGTGCTGTCACCTGCACCTGCCGGATCTCGCCCAGCGCCCCGCTGCGCACGATCTGCACCAGGC
>JBASTF010000927.1:0-5354 GCA_049274755.1 Rubrivivax sp.
TTCCTGCGCAGCGACGCCACGGCGCGCAGGCTGCTGGGCGGCCGCGGCGGCAAGATGGTGCAGGCCCAGGTGGCGCAGAACGGCACGCTGGCCCAACTGGTGGCACGTTACCCGGCCGAACGCAGCGAACAGGCCAAGACCCATTTCACGCGCATGACGCTGTCGCGCATCGGCGGCCACTGGCTGGCGAGCACCGAGACGGCGGCGCTGGCCACCCAGGTGCGCCTGGGCAGCGGCACGATCCGCAGCTCGCTGTTCGGCGCCACCGACGATGCCGGCCTGCCCGACACCGTGGCCGCCCAGCTGGCCGAGCTGTTCTCCACCGACATCGACTTCCACCGCGAACTGCGCAAGGGCGACACCTTCAGCGTCGTCTACGAAGCGCCCACCGCCGACGGCGAAGTCATCGCCTGGAACGAAGGTGCCGGGCGTGTGCTGGCGGCCGAGTTCATCAATGCCGGCAAGCCTTACCAGGCCATGTGGTTCGACAACGCCAGCGGCAAGAGCGGCTACTTCGGCGCCGACGGCCAGAGCAAGCGCCGCGCCTTCCTGACCAGCCCGATGGAGTTCTCGCGTGTGACCTCCGGGTTCGCGATGCGCTTCCACCCCATCCAGCAGAAGTGGCGCGCCCACCTCGGCGTGGACTACGGTGCTCCCAGCGGCACGCCGGTGCGCAGCGTCGGTGACGCTGTCGTCGAGTTCGCCGGCTGGCAGAACGGCTATGGCAACGTCGTGCAACTGCGCCATGGCGGCAGCCGTTCGACGCTGTACGCGCACCTGAGTCGCATCGACGTCAAACGTGGCCAGGCCGTCGAACAAGGCCAGCGTGTCGGCGCCGTCGGCAGCACAGGCTGGAGCACCGGCCCGCACCTGCACTTCGAATTCCGCATCAACGGCCAGCACCAGGATCCGATCCGCGTCGCCAAGAGCTCGGAACCGGTGACGCTGGACCCGGCGGCACGTGCACGTTTCGCCGAGCTGGCGAAATCGCTGCGCACCCAGCTCGAGATCGCGCAGACCCTGGGCCCGACCCGCGGCCAGGCCGAGTAACGGCGGCGCCATGGCGCTGTATGTCGGGCTGATGTCGGGCACCTCGCTCGACGGCGTCGACGCTGTGCTGGCCGAACTCTCGGCCGAGACCACCCAGGTGCTGGCCCATGCCCACCGCGGCTTCGCGCCTGCGCTGCGTGCCGAACTGCTGGCGCTGAACAGCCCCGGCGACAACGAACTGCAGCGTGCGGCGCTGGCCGCCAACGGCCTGATGGCCACTTACGCCGATGCTGCGCAAGCCGTGCTGCAGGCGGCCGGCGTTGCCGCCACCGCCGTGGCCGCCATCGGCGCCCATGGCCAGACGGTGCGCCACCAGCCGCAGGCCGGCTACACGCTGCAGCTGATGAACGGCGCGCTGCTGGCTGAGTTGGCCGGCATCGACGTGGTCTGCGACTTCCGCAGCCGCGACGTCGCCGCCGGCGGCCAGGGTGCTCCGCTGGTGCCGGCCTTCCACGCCCAGCGGTTTGCTGTGACGGGCACCGATGTCGCGGTGTTGAACCTGGGTGGCATCGGCAACCTGACCTTGCTGCCGGCCGGCGGCACGGTCGGCGGCTTCGACTGCGGGCCTGGCAATGCGCTGCTCGACCTGTGGTGCCTGCAGCACCGCGCCCAGGCCTACGACGCCGACGGCGCCTGGGCGGCCACGGGCCAGGTCGATGCCGGGCTGCTGGCGCAATGGCTGGCCGAGCCCTTTTTTGCGCTGCCACCGCCGAAGAGCACCGGCCGCGAGCTGTTCAACGCTGCCTGGCTGCAACACCGGCTGCCGGCCGGGCTGGCGCCGGTGGACGTGATGGCAACGCTGGCCGAGCTGACGGCGCGTGGCGCCGTCGATGCACTGCAGCGGCTGGCGCCGGGCACGTCACGGCTGCTGGTCTGCGGTGGCGGCGCCTTCAACGGACACCTGATGCAGCGCCTGGCAGCCCTGCTGCCGGCCGCTCGGGTGGCCAGCACGGCCGAGGCCGGTGTGCCGCCCGACCAGGTGGAGGCGCTGGCCTTCGCCTGGCTCGCCTGGGCTTTCCAAAACAAACGCGCCGGCAACCTCGTCGAGGCCACCGGCGCGCGGGGCGCGCGCCTGCTCGGCGCGCTCTACCCAGCCTGACTCAGGCCGAGAACGACGAGCCGCAGCCGCAGGTCGTCGTGGCGTTCGGGTTCTTGATGACGAACTGGGCGCCCTGCAGGTCTTCCTTGTAGTCGATCTCGGCACCGACCAGGTACTGCAGGCTCATCGCGTCGATCAGCAGCGTGACGCCGTTTTTCGCCATCTGCGTGTCGTCGTCGTTGACGACCTCGTCGAAGGTGAAACCGTACTGGAAGCCCGAGCATCCGCCGCCTTGCACGAAGACACGCAGCTTCAGGTCGGGGTTGCCTTCCTCGGCCACCAGGTCAGCCACCTTGGCGGCGGCGCTGTCGGTGAACACCAGCGGCGGCGGCAGTTCGTCGGCCGCGGGAGCAAGAGGTTCGGCAATCGCGTTCATCGTTTCTCCGAAAAAATCAGACGTCGTTCGACGCTGCGAGCTTGAGCGCCGGCTTGTCGACGCTCTTCAGCGGCCTCAGCTCGCCGTCGATCAGCGCGCCGGGATGCATTTCCAGGATCTCGTAGCGCACATCGCCGACGATGCGCGCCTTGGGTTGCAGTTCGAGCATCTCGTCCGAATGCACAGGGCCGTGGACCTCGCCATTGATGATGACATGGCTGGCCTTCACCTTCCCGTGCACGCGGGCTTTTTCGCTGATCACGAGGATGCTGCGTGCATCGCCGCTGGCCAGCACGTCGCCATGCACCTCGCCGTCGATGCGCAGGCCTTCGGCAAAACGCAGTTCTCCATGCACGACGGTGCCCTCGCCGACGAGGCTGCGGATCGGCGGCTGTGCCTTCTTTCCAAACCACATGGGAGCGGCTCCTCCTCGTTCAAGTGCGGCTGTCCAGTTTCAGCGTCTGGCTAGCACGAACTGCGCCCTGGCTGTCGAGCACCCGGGCCTGCACGGTTTTTATCACGGCATCGGCCGGGTGGGCCATCATGCCTTCCACCCGGGCGTACTGGCGCAGCTGCAGCGGCTGGCCGCCGCCGGGCAGCGACATGGTCCAGGCCTTGCCCGCCATCGAACCGCTGAGCAGCAGGTCGTAGCGGCCGCTGAACTGCGCCGGCGACTTGCCGGTCTGCATCACCAGCAACTGGTAACGCAGTTCACCCGGCGCCTTGGCCTCGGCCTGCAGGCCACGCAGTTGCACACCGTCGCCGCCGGTGGCCGGCAGCAGCTTTTCGAAGAAACCCAGGTCGGCCTGCAGTGCCTGCTTCTCGGCGTCGAGCTGGCGCAGCTGCTGCGCCAGGCGCTCCTGCGCCGCACGTTCGGTCTTCAGCAGGCTTTCGGCGGTGTTGGCCACCGAGCTGGCGCGTTCGCCGTCGCTGCGCAGCTTCACGACCTCGGCACGCAGCCGTGCCAGTTCGTCCTTGGCGTCGCGGTCGAGGCCGGCGATGTCCTTGCCGAATTCGAAGGCCCACAGCGCGATGGCGGCGGAGAAGCCCAGAACGACAGCAGCCACCGCCCAGCGCAACGGCCAGGGCAGGTGGCTGCGGATGATCATGCGCGGCGCACTGACCGAAAGTCGGCGCCGCAGCAGTTTCCAGCGCATGGGCCGAACCTGAGCGGGAGCGCCCCGCTGTGGGTTAGCGCTTGCTGAACTGCTTCCGACGGCGGGCGCCGTGCAGACCGACCTTCTTGCGTTCCACTTCGCGCGCGTCACGCGTCACGAAACCGGCACGCGACAGGTCGCCCTTCAGCGCCGCGTCGTAGTCGATCAGCGCACGGGTGATGCCGTGGCGCACCGCGCCGGCCTGGCCGCTTTCGCCGCCGCCGTGCACGTTGACCTTGATATCGAAGGCCGCGTCATTGGCCGTCAGCAGCAGCGGCTGCTTGACGATCATGATCGAGGTCTGGCGACCGAAATAGGCATCGATGGTCTTGCCATTGATGACGATCTGGCCGCTGCCCTTCTTGATGAAGACGCGGGCCACCGAGCTCTTGCGGCGGCCGGTGCCGTAGTTCCAATTTCCGATCATCACCAGTCCTCAGATCTCGAGCGGCTTCGGTTGCTGAGCGGTGTGCGGATGCGTGGCACCGGCATAGACCTTCAGCTTCTTGATCATCGCGTAGCCCAGCGGGCCCTTGGGCAGCATGCCCTTGACCGCCTTTTCCAGCGCGCGGCCGGGGTGGCGGGCTTGCATGTCCTTGAACGGCGTCGCGTAGATGCCGCCCGGGTAGCCCGAGTGCCGGTAGTAGATCTTGTCCGTGGCCTTGGCCCCGGTGACGCGGATCTTCTCGGCGTTGACGATAACGATGAAATCGCCGGTGTCGACGTGAGGCGTGTAGATGGCTTTGTGCTTGCCGCGCAAACGGAGTGCCACTTCGCTGGCAACACGTCCGAGCACCTTGTCGGTGGCGTCAATCACAAACCACTCGTGCTTCACCTCGGCCGGTTTGGCGCTGAAGGTCTTCATGAGGGTTCACTCGAAAATCCCGGCTGTCGATGCCTGGGCCTGCCCTTCGGCGCCGCTTGTCCGCACCGGGTGGTGCAAGGCGGCCTCTCGGGGTCTGTTGGCACAGGGTTCTTTCCCTGCCGGGTTCAGGAAAGCCGAGCAGTATACACCGCCGGGAGTTCGGCTGCTGTGGCTTCTGGCCCGGACTTGCGCTGGGATTCGAGGGTAAACCCTAGACGGTTGCGCTACCATGCGCCAACTCTTGCTGTACCCCGGCCATGAACATGCCCACGGATCCCCTGGACGCTGCCGCTCCCGACCTGCGAACGACGGAGGCCGCACGCTGGGTGGCCATCCGCCCGCTGGCGCCGCGCCACCGGCCACGGATCCTGGCGCACCTGCTGGCGCTGCCGCTGCGCGACCGCTACCTGCGTTTCGGCTACGCCGCCAGCGATTCCCAGGTCGGCCGTTACGTCGACCAGCTGGACTTCGACCGCGACGAGGTCTTCGGCGTCTTCAACCGCCGGCTCGAGGTGGTGGCAATGGCCCACCTGGCCTACATGGGCGCCGACGACGCGCCGCAGGCCATGGCCGAGTTCGGCGTTTCGGTGGCGCCGCATGCCCGCGGCCGCGGCTGGGGCGCACGCCTGTTCGATCGCGCCGTGCTGCATGCCCGTAACCGCCACGTCGACGCCTTGCTGATCCATGCCCTGGCCGAGAACAAGGCCATGCTGCACATCGTGCGCAGTGCCGGTGCCCGCGTCGAGCTCGACGGCCCCGACGTCGTCGCCCGGCTGCCGCTGCCGCCGGAAGACTTCGCATCGCACC
>JBASTF010000928.1:0-9734 GCA_049274755.1 Rubrivivax sp.
GCCCACGCCGCCGGCGCCCCGTTTTGTGCCGCCGGTCCTGGCGCCACGCGCCGCACCCGGGCTGCTGCAAGGCCTGTTCGGCCGTTTGCTGCGCGCCTGAGCGGCCTGCAGCAGGGCGGCCAGCGTGGCCCGGTGGCGCCTGCCGCCGTCGCCGGGCACGATGCTTTCGGTTGTTGACAGGGTCCAGCGGCGCACCGGCGGCCCCGGCTACAACAGGTCTTCGATGACCAGCCGGTGGTACTTCTCGGCGATCAGCGCGCCATGCCTGCGCACGGCCTCGGTGACGCGTGTGGTGTGCGCCTCGTCCGGCGCAAAGACGATCAGCCAGCTGGCACCGTCGCGCGCCAGCTGCTGGTAGCGCCGCATCAGGCTGACTTCGTAGCCGAAGCCGGCGAAGTCGCTGGTGTAGCGCAGCATGCGGTCCATCTCGTCGTTTTCTTCGGCGGCGCTGTAGTGCAGGATGTCTTCGTCTTCGAAACCCGCATCCTTCAGCGCGGCGATGGCCTGGGCCGCGCCTGCATCGTCGCGCATCGCCACGACAACATGGCCCACGGGCTTGAAGGCACCGAACGAATGGGGATGGTCGGCCTTGGTGAGACGCTTGAACGGCATGGCGGTCTGCTCCCTGGCGAGCCTCGGGTCGTCCCAGTCTATGCCCGTGCCCGGCCCGTGCCAAATGCCCGGTCGGCAACGCGGCAACCGGTGAAGCCGGGCGCCGACGGGCCTATGCTCCGGGGTTCCGCCGCTGCACGCCCTTGCCCATGCTGTTCCGCCGCTTGCTGCTCCTTGTTGCACTGCTGGCCGCCGCGCTGGTGCAGGCCCAGCCGGCAACGCTGCTCATCGGCCAGACCTCGGGTGTCACCGGGCCTGTGGCCAGCGGCGTGAAGGAGAACATCGACGGCGCGAAGATGTACTTCGACGCCGTCAACGCCGCCGGCGGCATCAACGGGCGCAAGCTGGAACTGGTGACGCTGGACGACAGGTTCGACCCCAAGCTGGCCGCCGACAACGCACGCAAGCTCATCGTCGAACGTGGGGCCGTCGCGCTGTTCATGAACCGCGGCACGCCGCACAGCGAGGCCATCCGCCCGCTGCTCGACCAGTACGAGGTGCCGCTGGTGGCGCCGTCCACCGGCGCGATGGTGCTGCACAAGCCGGTGCACCCCTGGATCTTCAACGTGCGCGCCACCTACCAGCGTGAAGCCGAGAAGGCCGTGTCGCACCTGGCCACCGTGGGCATGGAGCGCATCGCGCTTGTGCACGTCGACGATTCCTTCGGTGCCGACGGCGCCGCCGGCGCGATGAAGGGTTTCGAGGCTGCAAAGCGCAAGCCGCTGTTCGTCGAGAAGTTCGACCGCAGCAAGCCCGAGCTGGGCGGCATCGTGAAGCAGGCCGTGGCCGGCGATGCGCAGGCCGTGCTGCTGGTGGCCGCCGCCGCCGTGGTGGCCGACGCCACGAAGCAGCTGCGGGCCGCGGGCTCGAAGGCGCAGATCGTCACGCTGTCGAACAACGCTTCGTCGGGGTTCATCAAGCAGATGGGCGAACATGCCGCCGGCACCATCGTGACCCAGGTGTTCCCGAACGAACGTGCGCTGTCCATCGCCTTCATCCGCCAGGCCAACGACCTGGCCAAGGCCGCCGGCCTGGCCGAAGTGACACCGGCGATGCTGGAAGGTTTTGCCGGCGCCAAGGTGCTGGTCGAAGGCCTGAAGCGCGCCGGCGCCAACCCCACGCGGGCCAGCCTGCAGCAGGCGCTGAACGGCTTCCGCCGTGTCGACATCGGCGGTCTGGAGGTCAGCTTCAGCCCCAGCGACCACACGGGCCTGGACTTCGCCGACCTGTCCATCGTCGGCAGCGACGGCCGCTTCCGGCGTTAGCTGCGGCGTCAGGCGCCGGCGAAAAAGCGGTCCACCAGCGCAAACTGCTCCGGCGTGTTCAGCGCCGGCGCGTGGCCGCAGCCGGCAATCGTCACCACCACGGCCCGTGGCCCGCGCTGGCGCATCGCGTCGGCGGTTTCGGGCAGCAGCAGGTCCGAACTTTCACCACGCAGGCACAGCACCGGCAGCGTCAGGCGGTCCCAGGCTTCCCACTGCAGGTAGTCGTCGGGGTGGTGCTCGAACTGCTGCACCATCGCCGGGTCGTAGTGCGGCGTCACGCGGCCATCGGGCAGGCGGCGCATCGAGGTTTCGGTCAGCAGCCGCCACTGCGTGTCGCTGAGCCAGCCATAAGGTGCGTAGACCGTGCGGAAGTAGGCTTCCAGCTCGGCCATCGTCGCGAAGGCCGGCGGGCTGCCGGCATAGGCGCGGATGCGTGCCACCGCGGCGTCGGCCAACTGCGGGCCGATGTCGTTCAGCACCAGGCGGCGGATGCGCCCGGCCAGCGCGCCGGCCGCGGCATGCAGGCCGATGGCGCCGCCCATCGAGGTGCCCAGCCACAGGCATTGCTGCACGCCCAGCTGGTCCAGCAGGCTGACGGCCAGGCGTTCGTAGAAGGCCAGGTTGTAGTCGGCCTTGGGGTCGGGGCTCCACTGGCTGAGACCGCGGCCGATGGTGTCGGGGCAGATCACGCGGTAGCGCTCGGCCAGGTGCGCGGCGATGTGGTCCATGTCGCGCCCGGTGCGGGCCAGGCCGTGCCAGGCGACGACCACGTCGCTGTGCTGCGCGCCCCATTCGGTGACGTGGATCTCGCGCCCCGCGCAGACCAGGTAACGCGACTGCGGGTTCATGCCGAGCTCCCGGCGCGCAGCCGGCCGACCACGCCGCTCGGGAAGTGGTAGACCGAGAGCACGAACAGCACGCCCAGCCACAGCAGCCAGCGGTCTGGCGTCAGCAGGGCGCCCAGCACCGGCACACCGTCCAGTGCGCCGGCGGCCAGCTTCAGCGCGTCCTGCAGGTAGTTCTGCGCGAAGACAAACAGCACCGAGCCGATGACGGCGCCGTACATCGTGCCCATGCCGCCGATGACGACGATGAGCAGGATGTCGAGCATGATCTCGAAGCTCAGTGTCGTGTCGGGCCCGGTGTAGCGCAGCCACAGCGCCAGCAGGCCGCCGGCCACGGTGGCGAAACCGGCCGAAAGCACGTTGCTCAGGGTGCGGTAGACCACGGTGCGGAAGCCGATGGCTTCGGCGCGGAAGTCGTTTTCGCGGATGGCCTGCAGCACACGCCCGAACGGCGAGTTGACGATGCGCAGCAGCACCAGGAACAGCACGAACACCGCGACGAACAGCAGGTAGTAGGCGATCAGCCGGCCGTCGAAGGCGCCGAACTCGAACGACGGGCTCAGCCACTCGGGGTTGCGGAAGGTCAGCCCGTCTTCACCGCCGGTCAGGTCGGAGAGCTGCGAGGCCAGGGTCTGGAAGGCCGCGGCCACGGCCAGCGTGATCATCGCGAAGAAGATGGCTTTCACGCGCAGGCTGAACAGGCCGATCAGCAGGGCCAGCGCCAGCGACAGCAGCAGCGCGATGCCGAAGCCCATGCCCACCGCCGGCCAGCCGGCGCCGAGCTTGCTGCTGGCGATGGCCACGCCGTAGGCGCCGATGCCGAAGAACATCGTGTGCGCAAAGCTCACGATGCCGGTGTAGCCCAGCAGCAGGTCGTAGCTGGCCACCAGCAGGATGAAGACCAGCATCTTCGCCGCTACGCCCAGCGCCTTGCTGCCCGGGAAGGCAAAGGGCGCGACGGCCAGGCCGACGGCGACGAGCAGCAGGGCCAGCGCCAGCCAGCGGTTGCGCGGCAGGTCGTGAGAAAGCAGGCGTGTCAGCATGTTGAATCGAGGCCTCGCGCGGGTCCGGCTTCGCCGGCCCGCAGCAAGAGCCCCCCTGGGGGGCAGCGACCGGAGGGAGCGTGGGGGTACGGGTTCATCGGTTCGTCACCGGGTACAGGCCCTGCGGCCGCCACAGCAGGATGGCGACCATCAGCCCGATGTTGGAGAACAGCGCCACCTTGGGCGCCAGGAAACCGGTGTAGTTCGCCAGCAGCCCGACCAGCAGCGCGCCGACGAAGCAGCCCAGCGTGCTGCCGAGGCCGCCGATGATGATGACGATGAAGATCAGCACGTTGACCTGGGCGCCGATCTGCGGCGTCACGTTCTGCTGGTACAGGCCCCACATCACGCCGCCCAGGCCGGCCAGTGCCGAACCGGCGACGAAAACCCCGACAAACAGGCGCTGGATGCGGTAGCCCAGCGACTCCACCATCTCGCGGTCCTGCACGCCGGCACGCACCAGCAGGCCGACCTTGGTGCGGTTCAGCACCCACAGCAGCACGAGGAAGACGACGAGGCCGATGGCCACGGCCAGCACGCGGTACTTCTCGATCGCCGCGTCGCCGAAGACGAAGCTGCCGCGCAGCCCGTTGGGCAGCGGCAGGGCCAGCTGCAGCGGGCCCCAGATGACCTTGATGATCTCCTCGCCGACGATCATGCCGCCCATCGTGATGAGGATCTGCTTCAGGTGCTGGCCGTAGACCGGGCGCACGACCACACGCTCGAAGGCCCAGCCCAGGGCGCCGGCCACGGCCATGGCCGCCAGCATTGCGGTGAAGATGGCGCCCAGGTTCAGCGCCAGCGAATCGGCACCGGCCCAGCCCACCATGCCACCCATCACGCTGGTGGCGACGAAGGCGCCCATCGCGATGAACACGCCGTGGCCGAAGTTCAGCACGTCCATCAGGCCGAACACCAGGGTCAGGCCGCTGGCGATGACAAAGACGATGAGGCCCATCGCCAGGCCCGCCACCGTCAGCGTCACCCAGGTCGAGGGGCTGCCGATCAGCGGCAGGCCGATCAGGGCCAGGGCCGCCAGCAGCAGCAGCGGCTTCAGGTCGAGTTTCATCATTGGTGTGCTCCCAGCGACAGCCCCAGCAGGCGCTGCTGCAGCGCCTGGTCTTCGGCCAGTTCGGCCATGCGGCCGCTGTGCACGACGACCCCGTTGTCCATCACCGCGACACTGTCGCCCAGGGCCTTGGCCATCATGAAGTTCTGCTCGACGAGCAGGATGGTGGTGCGCTGCGACTTCAGCTCGCGCAGGCAGGCGACGAGGTTGTTGATGATGGCCGGCGCCAGGCCCTTGCTGGGCTCGTCGATGAGGAGCAGCGCCCGCGGTTCGACGATGGCCCGCGCCACCGCCAGCATCTGCTTCTGGCCGCCGCTGAGCTTGCCGGCACGTGCCAGCCAGAAGGTCTTCAGCGCCGGGAACAGGCCGAAGATCCAGTCCAGCCGTGCTGCGTCCAACTCGTCGGCATGGCGCGCGCCACGTGCGGCCAGCAGCAGGTTCTCCTGCACCGTGAGGTCGCCGAAGATGCCCATGCTCTCGGGCACGTAGGCGATGCCGGCCTGCGCGATCTCGGGTGTGCCCCGGCCTTGCAGCGCCTGGCCCTTGAAGGTGACGCTGCCGGCCGATGCCGGCCACAGGCCCATGATGGTGCGCAGCGTCGTCGTCTTGCCGGCGCCGTTGCGGCCCAGCAGCATCGTCACCTCGCCCTCGGGCACGGCCAGGTCCACGCCGTGCAGGATGTGGTACGCGCCGATGTGGGTCTGCACGCCCTGCAGTTCGAGCAGCACGCTCATTGGACGACCCTCCGCACTGCGTGCTCCGGGATGAGCGCTTGGGAGCGGCCCGGCGCGCTCATGCGGGCTCCTCGGCGGCCATGCCCAGATACGCTTGTTGGACGACCGGCAGCGCGATCACCGTCTCGGGGTCGCCGTCGGCCACCTTCTGGCCGTTGTGCAGCACGACGATGCGGTCCGAGAGTTCACGCACCACGTCCATCTTGTGTTCGACGAGCAGGATGCTGCGGTCCTTGCGCGTCTTCAGCGCGCGGATCAGGTCCAGCACCACCGGCACTTCGTCGACGCTCATGCCGGCGGTGGGTTCGTCGAACATGTAGACCTTGGGGTCCAGCGCCATCAGCAGCGCCACCTCCAGCTTGCGCTGGTCGCCATGCGGCAGGGCCGCGGCCTGCACCTCGTGTTTGCCGGCCAGGCGCACGCTGTCCAGCAGCGTGTGCGCTTCGTCGATCCAGGCCTTGCGGTCCAGCCACACACGCAGCAGGTCGAGGCCGGCGTTGTTGCGCCCCTGCTCCCGCGCCTGCACCGCCAGGCGCACGTTCTCCAGCACGCTGAGCTTGGGAAACAGCTGCGTCAGCTGGAACGCCCGACCCAGGCCCCGGCGTGTGCGCAGCGGCGCCGGCAGCGTGGTGATGTCCTCGCCGCCCAGCAGCACCCGGCCCTCGCCGGCCGGCAACTGGCCGGAAACGAGGTTGAAGTACGTGGTCTTGCCGGCGCCGTTGGGGCCGACGATGGCCGTCAGCGTGCCGGGCTCGAAGCGGCAGGACACATGGTCCACCGCAACATGCCCGCCGAAGCGGATGGTCAGGTCCTGGGTTTCGAGCATTGCAGCGGGCACCGGTCAGGGACAAGTGCCGATGACGTAGTAGTTGGGGCCGGTCTGCTTCAGCGTCGTCGTGATGAAGACGTTCCACAAACCCATGTTCTGGTTCGAACCGTTGGCCAGCGCATAACCACCACTCTGGCGGGCGCGGCCCGCGGTGGTGTGGGCGTAGTTCGAGGCGGTGGTGCAGGTGGCCGCCGTGCCGGTGGTGGTGCCGGTGGCGGCGCTGGAAACGGCGCCCTGCACGCCGCTGCCGTCGACGGCGGCCACGGTCCAGCTGTAGGTGGTGGCGGCGGCGAGACCGGTGTCGCTGTAACTCGTCGCCGTGCTGCTGCCGACCTGGCTGCCGTTGCGGAACACGCGGTAGCTGGCAGCGCCGCTGACGGCGCCCCAGGCAATGCTCATCGACGACACCGTGGCATTAGAGGTTGCCACGCCGGTGGGCGCCGG
Source organism: Rubrivivax sp. (assembly GCA_049274755.1). Classification (GTDB taxonomy): domain Bacteria; phylum Pseudomonadota; class Gammaproteobacteria; order Burkholderiales; family Burkholderiaceae_C; genus Rubrivivax. Next base: position 6,842 of record JBASTF010000928.1, read on the forward strand.
CAGCGTGCCGCCACCGCCACCGCCACCGCCACCGCCACCACCGCCGCCACCGCTGCCCGAAGCCACACGGTCGACCATGGCCTTCAGCGCCGCGGCCTGGGTGCCGGCCTTCTGCGCGAAGTTGCTGCCGTACCAGCCGATCCAGTCGAAGCAGGCATTGGGGTTGGGCAGGCTGCCGCTGGCGGCCGTGCTGCGGCTGCCGTTGTCCACCTTGGCCTGCGGGAACAGCACGATGATGCTGTTGGTGTCGGCCCAGCGGGTGTAGCCGGTGTTCTTGACGAACTTGTCGCCGATCTGGCCGTAGCTCTGCTGGCAGCCGTGCAGCGCCACATGCAGCTTGCATTGCGCGCCGGCAGCGCAGTTGGCCGGCACGTACAGCCAGCCGGTGGCGGCCATGCCGGGGTTGGTGGTGAAGGCTGTCTGGTCGAACTCGATGTAGTTGGCCGCCGCCGGTGTGTTGTTGCGCGCGTTCAGCGCGCCGTAGAACTTGGTCAGCGCAGCCTTGGCGCCGTCGTAGCCGCAGTTGCTGATGTAGGGCGAGGCCGTGCTGCTGCAGGCGTTGTTGCCGGTGCTGTCGAAGTCGGTGGGGAACACATGCGCGGTGCTGGCGCGCTTGACGTACTCGAGGTTGGCCGCCGGCACGCCGTTGTTCGTGTACTGCGTCTGCACCGCGTTCATCGGATTCGGGCCGACGGTGCTGTCGCTGTTGCCGACGAACATGTAGATCTTCTGGCCCGCGACATTGGCCTTGTTGTCGATGGCCGTGCCGCTCCAGTTGTTGATGTCGGCCTGCATCGTGGACAGCATCGTGCTGCTGATCGTCGCGTTGTACATGCAGGCCGTGTAGTTGCTGTGGCCGGCACACATGTAGGGGCCGCCGGCGAACACGCCAACCCCCTTGAAGGTGGACGAAAAGGCGTAGCCCAGCTGGTTGGCCATGAAACCGCCCGCCGAGAGGCCGGAGACGCTGATGCTGCTGCTGTCCACGTTGAGCTGGGGCAGCGCGACGGCTGCCGAAGCGGGTTCCGAGGTCGAGAGTCCGAGGATCGCGAACGCCGATGCAGCGGCGCACGCGCGTAGCAATTGCTGGCGCATGGTTTGTCTCCGTCTGTCGTTGTGGAAGGCCCGCGCCGCGTCGAGGCGGCGGGGGCCGGGGCCGCGGCGGGTCACCGCGGCCGTTCGTCGCTGAACTGCTCAGCGTTTGTTCTTGATCGGCACGTCCATCTCTTCAGGCTTGATCTCGCGCACCAGTTCCGGCACGCCCCAGTCGAAAGCCGGGTCGGCCTTGATCTTGAAGTGGTACATGCTTTGCATCGCCTGGTGGTCTTCCTTGCGGAAGGTCATCTTGCCTTTGGGCGTCTCGAAGCTCATGCCTTCCATCGCGGCGATGAGCTTGTTGGTGTCGGTGTCGGCCTTGGTCTTCTTCAGTGCTTCGACGACGGCAATGGCCGCGCTCATGCCGCCGGCGGTGAAGAAGTCCGGCGGGCTCTTGAACTTGCTGTAGTGGTTGGCCACCAGCCATTCGTTGACCGGGTTCTTCGGAATGCCGAAGTAGTAGTACAGCGCGCCTTCCAGGCCCGGGTACTTCTTGTAGGCCACCATGGCCGGCAGGATGTTGCCGCCGGTGGCCATCTTGATGCCGTAGCGCTTTTCCAGTTCGAGTTCGGCGAACTTGTCGAACGGCGAGTTCGCGCCGGCCCACACCACCCACACGTATTTCAGACCCGGCTGGTCCTTCATCTTGTCGACCAGGCGCTGCAGCGCGGCGGTGAAGTCGGTGGTCGACGGCGGCACGAATTCCTCGTGCACGAACTTGGCCTTCTTGATCGCGGCCTTGAAGGCACCGACGCCGTCGCGGCCGAAGGCGTTGTCCTGCGCCAGCGTGGCGATGATCTGGCCCGGCTTGTCCAGCGCCGTGGCGTTGGAGATGGCGTCCTGGCTGGAATTGCGGCCGGTGCGGAAGATGTACTTGTTCCACTTGTCGCCGGTGATGCTGTCGGCCACCGCCGGTTCGACCAGCAGGATCTTCTTGTATTCCTCGGCCACCGGCAGCATGGCCAGCGCCACGCCGGAACCGGTGGTGCCGACGGCGAGGTCGACCTTGTCGTCGCCGTAGGCGGCAGCGAGCAGGTTCTTGCCCAGGTCGGGCTTGCCCTGGTCGTCCTTCTCGATGACGACGATCTTGCGGCCGTTCACGGCCATCGAACCGCCGGTGGCGTACTGCAGGCCGAGGTTGAAACCGGTGATGGTTTGTTTGGCGTAGGCTTCGAGCGGGCCGGTCTTGCCGGCCAGCAGGGCGATCTTGATGTCCTTGCCGGCCTGCGCGTAGGCGCCGGTGCTGGCCGCGGCAAGCAGGGTCAGGGCAAGGGAAAAGAGGCGGCGCTGCATGGGGGGATGTCTCCTGGTCTGAGTCCCGGTGTTTTGCAAAGCCCATGCCGAGCGCACCGACCTAGTGCAAACCCGAAGTTTTGGCGTGACTTTTGGCGCTGCTTCGCTGTGATTGCCTGGATGTCAGGCAATCGAGAGGCACATCATTGCCTGATTTTCAGGCGTTTTTGGTCGATGATTGTCCGAATATCAGTCGATCAACCAGCGCCCAGGCCCCGCCCCAGCAGCCCGCGCACCTGCTCCGCAAACCGTCCGACGTCGATGGGCTTGGCCAGATAGCCATCGCAGCCGGCGTCGCGGAAACGCGCTTCGTCGCCCTGCATCGCGTAGGCGGTGAAGGCCACCACACGCACGCCGGCCAGGCCGGCATCGGCCTTGATCTCGCGCGTCAGCGCCAGGCCGTCGACACCCGGCAGCTGGATGTCCATCAGCACCAGGTCGGGCCGCTGCAGCCGCAGCCGTTCCCGCGCCTGCGCCGCGTCGACGGCCCGCGCCACCTCGAAGC
>JBASTF010000929.1:0-32370 GCA_049274755.1 Rubrivivax sp.
GCGCAGCACCGCCGCGGTCTCGCGGGCGATGATCGATTGCTCGCGCGCCCGCACCGCCAGCACCGCCACCTGCGAGCGCGGCACCTGCAGTTCGGCGACCGCGGAACTGGATGCGTTGGAGGCGACGAAGGATTCGTTGCGGTCCTCGTCGAGGCGCACGCCGAGGAACTCCAGCCCCTCCAGGATGCGCCGTCGCAACGCGGCGGAGTTCTCCCCTGCCCCGCCGGTGAAGGCGATGGCGTCGCAGCCACCCATCGCAGCGGCGTAGGCGCCGATGTACTTGCGCACCCGGTAGGCGTGAACCTGCAACGCCGTCCGGGCGCCGGCATGCCCCTGGCGCGCTCGGGCCTCGATCTCGCGCAGGTCCTGCCCGATGCCCGACAGCGCCTTCAATCCACTGTCGTGGTACAGCGCCGCTTCGATCTGCGCCGCGTCGTGTCCGAGTGTCCGCGCGACAAAGCCCTGCACGCCGGGGTCCAGATCGCCGCTGCGCGTGCCCATCACGAGCCCCTCCAGCGCCGTCATCCCCATCGAGGTGTCGATGGACCGGCCGCGGTCGATCGCGCAGACGCTGGCACCGTTGCCGAGGTGGCAGCTGACGATGCGCAGGTCCTCAGGAGCCCGCTCCAGTGAAGCGCTCACCGCTTCGAGCACGTGCCGATGCGACAGGCCATGGAAGCCGTAGCGGCGCACGCCGGCGTCGCGCCAGGCCTGCGGCACCGCATAGAGCGACGCCTGCTCGGGCATGCCGGCGTGGAACGCGGTGTCGAACACCGCCACCTGCGGCAGGCCCGGCCAGCGCTCGCGTGCCAGGCGGATGCCGGCCAGCGCGACCGGGTTGTGCTGGGGCGCCAGCGCGGCGGCTTGTTCGATCTCGCGCTCGGTGCCGGCGTCGACGAGCACGGCCTCGCTCAGGCGGGGTCCGCCGTGCGCGACACGATGGCCGACAGCGTCGATCGACGGCATGCCGGCATCGCGCAGCCGGCGCTCGATCTCGTCGAACGCCGCGGCATCGACCGCGGGATGGTCGATCGTCGCCTCCATCAGCGGCGTGGCCGAATCCGGGTCGAAGATGCCGAACTTGAGCGTCGCGCTGCCGGCGTTGAGCGAGAGGATGTGCATGGCCCTGCCCGACGTCTTCAATGGAACACCATGCCTTCGACATGGAAGCCGGCATCGACGTGCACGACTTCGCCGGTGATCGCCGACGCGTAGGGACTGGCAAGCAGCAGTGCCACGCGGCCGACCTCGCAGCCGTCCACCGTGCGCCGCTGCGGCGAGCGCCGAGCGGCCTCGTCGAGCAGTTCGTCGAAGTGGGTGATGCCGGAGGCGGCGCGCGTTCGCACCGGGCCCGCGGAGATGGCATTCACGCGGATGCCGGCCGGGCCGAGTTCGTGCGCCAGGTAGCGCACCGAGGCTTCGAGGGCGGCCTTCACCGGGCCCATCACGTTGTAGTGCTCGACGACCTTCTCGGCGCCGTAGTAGCTCACCGTGGTGAGACTGCCGCCGTCGAGCATGAGCGGCTCGGCCAGGCGCGCCATGCGGATCAACGAGTGGCAGGACACCAGCATCGCCTCGGCGAACCCGGCGCCCGAGCAGTCGGTGAGGCGGCCCTGCAGGTCTTCCTTGCGCGCCGACGCGATCGAGTGGAAGACGAAGTCGAGCTTGCCCCAGCGTTCGCACAGCGTCTCGAACACCGCTTCCAGCTGCCCGTCCTGCAGCACGTTGCAGGGCAGCAACTGCGCCTGCAACTGCTCGGCGAGTGGTGCGACGAAGGGACGCGCCTTCTCGTTGTAGTAGGTCAGCGCCAGGTCCGCACCGGCACTGCGGAAGTGCCGCGCCGCAGACCAGGCCAGGCTGTCGGTGTTCGCGACGCCGACCACGAGGCCCCGGCGGCCAGACAGATCGATGGTTTCCATTGAATCGCCTTACTTGTTGCTTCGAGGGTCGACCGGCGTTCAGCGTGGACCGCCCTTTCGTGCGCCGTCACCCTGGAATCGCACGAGGAGGTACAGCAGCACCACGCACAGCCCGAGCAGCGCGTGCAGCCACCAGCCGAGCACATGCGCCCGGTGTTCCAGTACCAGCAGCAGCAGCGCCACGGCCGCGAACGCCCAGAAGATCCACCGGGTCCAGGCGCGACCCGGGTCGGTATCCGAAGGCTTCGTCGGTGTGGTCATTGCCTTCTCCTTCAGCGTTCCGGGCGGTGCGGCGACCAGGCGTCGAACCTGAACTCGATCTCGTCGGTCCGCGACGGCAGCCGCACCCAGAGCCGGAGCCGGTACGGCCCGTCCTTGGCAACACCGAAAAGCTGCCCGTAGCTGGCCTGCTCGTTCACCTTCATGGGCGGGAGGTACTTCGCCGGCTCGTCGACGATGCCGGTTTCGCTGAGTTGCGCGCGCACCACCGCGTCCTCGATGCGACGGCCACTCGCGCTGTCGTAGAGCGCCACGACGAGGTGGTGCACCTGGCCGCCGCCCTTGGGCGGACCGCCGTGCAGTTCAGCCAGCGCGTGCTTGTCCGCCACGACCGCGGCCGGCACGAGCCCCCAGTAGAGGGTGACGCCGGACCGCTCCATCCGGCTCTGGGCCAGCGCCGGGCTCAGCATCGCGACCAGCAGCAGCAACAGCAACAGCCACAGGGTGGCCACAAAACGCCAGCCGTGCGCCGGAAGCGGGATGGTTCTCATGGCGGGACTCCTCTCGGCGATCGGTCGGCTGGTCATCGGGCATAGATCTGCTGGAACGCCAGCTCGGCCCAGAGGTCGCGGCTCGTGCGCCACGACTCCCAGGCCTGCGCGTAGGCGTCCGCGCCGACGCGCTCCAGCTGGTACCAGGGGTTGGCCTTGCGGTCCGGGTCGTGCGCGCCCCACTGGTCGAGCCACTGCTGCATCCACGGCAACCAGGCCAGCGCCGGCGTCGCCTTCTCGGACCAGACCTGCCGGCTGACGCGCATCGGATGCAGTTCGCGCAGCAGGCGTGCGGATTCGGGCGTGACCGCCATGCGCACCCACGGCGAGACCCATTGCGCATAGGCACGCTCGGCGGCCTCGGACAGCGCCTGCACCCGGTCGAATCCAGCCGGGTTGGCGTCAAACGGCAGATCCTCGAGGCGGCGCGCTTCGAAGCGGGCGCCCGTGGCGGCATCGCCCGTGGCGGCATCGTCGAGAACCATCTCGTAGAGGCCGGGCGCAAGGTCCTGGATCGTTCCGGCGTGGTGCAGGATGGCGCGGTGCTCGCGCCGCGCCACGCCCGCCGACACGAAGATGCCGAGGTGGCCCACCTGCTTGTGCAGCAGGTAGACGACGCGCTGGCCAGCGGCCACCAGGTCCTCGGTCGTCGCAAACACTTCCTTGAGCCAGCCCAGCGCCTGGTGCGGCGGCGTGATGTTGTCGCCGTAGGAGCTGAAGATCACCAGCGGCGCCCCGATGCGTTTGAGGTCGGCACGGCAATGGCCGTCGACCACGACCTCCCCGTCCTCGAGACGGTTGCCGACGAACAGCTCACCGGCGATGGCCAGCATCTCCTCGCGGGCCAGCTGGTAGAAGCCGTTCCACCAGCGCTCGAACTCCAGGAAACGGTCGTGCTCGGCCTCCGGTTGCGCAAAGAGCGTGTCGTACTTCCGGAACACGCCCTCGGGCCGCAGCGCCTCGAAGTTCTGCACCAGCCAGGCACCGTCGAAGCGCCCGTTGCCCAGGTCCGACATCCAGTGCGCCGGCCAGACGCCGCCGGTGAAGCCACCGAGCAGGCGCATCGGGTTGATGCCTCGTTCGCCCGCCCAGTACGACAGCGGCGAGCCGTTCAGCACCGCCAGCGCCGCGCGCTGCTCGCAGTGCGACAGCGCCAGCGTGATCGCCCACCCGCCTTGGCAGTTGCCGTAGACGATCGGCGCCTTGCCGCGATGGCGCCCGGCAACGATGTCGATGAAGGCCGCCAGCGTCTGCACGACGGCCCCCATCGTCTGTCCCTCGACCGGCTCCGGGTCGAAGACGACGAAGTAGACCGGATGGCCTTCTAGCAGCGCCATGCCGACTTCCGAATCGCGCTTGAAGCCGCCGATGCCGGGACCATGCCCGGCGCGCGGGTCGACCACGATCACCGGTGCGGCACCCTTGCGCACGTGCTTCTCGAGCGCGTCGGTGCCGCAGCGCGTGACGCGCAGCAGCCGGTAGTTCGACGGCGGATCGAGGTCCAGCCCGTCCGCCACCGGCTCGGACTCGAAGTGCAGCAGCGGCGGCATACCCGCGGCCTCGTGCGCGCTCATGTTGGCCGCACGCTCGCGCAGCGTGTCGGCCGCCGCTGTGGCGCGCCGCAGCGCGTCCAGCCAATAGCGGACGACCAGGCGACCAGGCGTGAGGCCTGCGGAATCGGTCGCAACGGTGGTGTTCGGTGTCGGCATGACGTCTCAACCGCAGCAGCAACCGCCGCGACCCTTTGTGGCCGAACCGGCACCACCGCCACAGCCGCCGGTCGGATGCTGATGCGAGGTTTGGGCGCCAGCCGCAGCGTCCGCTTGATAGCCGGCCTCGCCCAGCGCAGCGACGAGTTCCGGCACCTGGTGCGCGGCGTGCTCGCCGCGGACACGCGCGATGCCGCTGCCGAGATCGACCTCGACGTCCTGCACGCCGGGGACGCGCTTGAGCGCCTTGGTGACCGACGCGACGCAGGACCCGCAGGTCATGCCGTCGACTTTGAGTTCAGTGGTTTGCATATTGGGACTCCTTGGGTTTCAGTGCTGGTGGCCGCCCTGGCCACCGGGGGGAAGCTGGCGCGCGTCGTCCTTGGGCTTCGTGTCCGACCCGCCGGCATGCCCACCGTGGCCACCATGCCCGCCGTGCCCGAACAGGTGCATCAGCGGGCAGGCCAGCAGGATCAGGAATGGCAGCAGTTGCCCGAGGTGCGCGTTGTGGCGGAAGAACATCCAGGCCACTGCGGCAGCCAGACCGATCCACAGCACCCATTGGTTGATGCGGGACCAGTTCGGGCCGGACGGGCGACCGTTGCCGTGTTCATGGGAGTGGTTCATGGAGGATCTCCTGGCTGCATTGAGGCGTCGGTCACTGGTTCTTGTGGAACTTCGCGTGGTCGTGCACGGGCTTGGTCCTGGCCTTGGCCTTGGCGCCGGATGCCGCTTCGGCTGGCGCACAGGGCATGGACCTGGCCGAAGGCGCATTGCGCTCGGCGCCGTGGTCATGGCGCTTCATCGCGCCGGCATTGCAGTCCATGGGCATCGGCATGGAAGCCGCGGCAGCGGCAGCCGGGGCGACCGCGGGACGTTCCTGTGCCACCGCGGCAGAAGCGCCGAACGCGAGGACGACAAGGGACGACAAAACGAAGGGGGTACGCATGACAAGACTCCTGCTGAGAGGACGGACACGGAACGCAAACAAGAACGGGGAATGCCGCTGCCTGACAGCGCCGCTGCGGGCGCGATGGCGAACGGAAGGCAGGACGCGGCGCGGATCAGATCCGCGCGGCGTCCGGGGGTGTCAGAGCGCGAGGCGCTGGAAAGCGATGCGCGGCGGGGGTCCGCCGGGCAGGGTCGGCGAGTCGACCATCAGCCGACCCACCGCGGGCTCGGCCTGGCCGGCCACCGAAAACGTGCGTGAGACCGGTAGCGCGAAACCCAGCGCAGCCAAGCCATCACCGACCACCTTCAACTGCGGAGCACCGAGAGAGGACTTCTCGCAGAAGTCCAGGCAGTTGACCTTGGCGTGGTCACCTTGCTCGCTGCCGTGTTGATGATTCTGAGGAGACTCGGGAGCGGCCGTCGTCACCACTTCGGAGCGGTGATGCGCCTGCTCGCCCAGAGCGCAGGCATTGGCCACACCCATCGCGAGGCCGAACAGCCATACGAGCAGCACCTGGGCTGCCCATCGGCGGAGACGTCGGCGATCGCTGAACATGATGACGGGCGGGCGAAAAGAGGCAACTTCGTTGAATTAAGAATAGGCGCGAACTCGCCAATGCCGTTTGATCGGCATCAACAAAGGCCTCCGTAGTCGACTACGGACTCCGGTCCTGCCCGATGACTCCAAGCGTGAGGCACAGAGGTGGTCGTTTCATCGCGTCGCACACTTCGGCGAGCACGCATCGACGGAAGCTTGCCGTCTCGTAATGCTGCTGACGGCCTCGTGTAATCCGCGGATGAGCTAAACTCGATTTCGATGCGCGGAAAGCACTTCGCGCTTCACTCTGCAAAACCACTCAACCCGGAGAACTCAATGCTCAAGAAGTTTGCAATCATGGCCTCGATGCTCACCGTCGCAGGCGCCGCTTTCGCGGTGGACATGGGCAATGTCGCCCAGAAGTTCGACCTCAAAGACGGTTCGACCGTGTACGTGTTCAAGGACGGCAAGATGGCCATGGAGGATCGGCTCGGCCGGACTGTGGGCATGAAGGCCGGACACGTCATGGAAACCAAGGACGGCCAGAAGATCATCATGGTCGGCAACGAACTCGCCCGCCTCGAGATGATCAAGGCTGAAAAGCGCGGCAACTGACCTCGGCGGTCTCGCGGGCGGGCCATTGCCCTCCCGCCGGGCCATCGCTCGGACGGTTACCGAAGTTCAGCGCAGTACGAGCGCCGCTCCGACACCCACGAGCGCCATCAGCGCATAAGCCGGCAGCACCTTCAGCGCCAGCGATCGTCCGTCGAGCACCCACAACAGACCCAGCTTGGTGACCTGGTTCACGGCGGCCGCGAGGAAGACTGCCAGACTCGCAACCGGCGCGGCCACGACCTCGTCGCCCACCATCCGGCCCACCGACAACGTGATGGCATCGACGTCGACCAGGCCGGAAATCGCCGCCGTGACCAGCAGCCCGGCATCGCCGAACCGGTCGGCGAGGAATCGTCCGGCGAGCAGCACCGCTGCAAGGAACAGCGCGAACTGAACGGCTGCGGTCAGCTTCAGCGGATTCTGGGTCGACAGATCCGGCAGATCCTGCGCATGCTCGCGCGTGGTCAGGTACGCACCGAACGCGGCCCCGGCAACGGCCATGGCACCCAGGGTACCGACGGTCGCCGTGCCGAGCGCTGGAACGGCGACGGCGACGAGCACTGCCATGCGGCCGAACATGGCAGCGCACGCGAGAGTGGCTCCGCCGGCCGCCAGGGGCCTCCACTGCGGGGCCTCCTTGGCCCAGCGTGCGAGCGTCGCGGTCGTGGCGGTGCTGGACACCAGTCCGCCGAGCAGTGCCGTGAGGGTCAGCCCGCGCCGGGCCCCGAACCAGCGCATCAGGACGAATCCGAGGAACGAGAGCAACGCAAGCAGCACGACCGCCCACCAGAGCTTGTAGGGATTCAATGCCTCGAACGGACCGAACCCGCGATCGGGGAGCACCGGAAGGATGACGACGCTGATCAGCAGCAGCTGGATGCCGCTGGTCAACTCGCCCTCGCTGAGCTTGCCGATGCCGCTGTGCATCGGCCGCTTGAGTTGCAGCAGCGCGACCGTCACCACCGCGACGGCCGCGGCGAGCAGTGTGCTGCCACCCGCCGCCAAAACGCCGACGAGGAACGTGGTGATGGCCGCCATCGCCGTGGTCAAGCCCATGACGCTGTGCATGCGGGCCGTCACGATGTAGCCGGCCAGGATCAGCAGCGCCACCACGGCCAGCACGACGCCCAGAACGATCGCTCCCCATCGTTGCGCGAGCAAACCGCTCAGGCCGCCGAGCAAGCCAATCAGCGCAAACGTGCGCAGGCCAGCCACGCGGTGTCCGTCGGGAAGATCGCGCTGATGCCAGCCGCGTTCCAAGCCGATGAGCAGGCCTGCCGCCAGCGCGATCCCGACGCCCATCAGTTCCGACAGGGACACGCCGCTCATGGGTTCACCTTCACGCCGGGTCCGGCGGCGCAAGAACATGGCTCTGCAGAGCTCGGCGGCGGCTGCTCCCTGACTTGCGACAACCACTGCTCGATGTGTTGCAGGCATTCGTGCGGCGCCCGCAACCAGGGATGGTGGTCCACGCCGCCGAGTACGCGCATTTCCCACGTCGAATGCGCAGTCGCGAGTTCCTGCGCCCCGGCCAAAGGCGCAGTCAAATCCGCACTGCCGTGCAACATCAGCACCGGCAGGATCTGCGCCGTCGCCTCCGCCTCGGCGCGCAGGTCATGGCGGTACAGTACTTCCCACAACGACGAGGTCGACGAAACCATGTTGTGCGCAACGAGATCTTCGGCGACTTCGCGCGGGATGTCGCGAAGAAGACGCGGCAACAGGTGTCCGACGACGCGCCGCGTCAGGATGCACGCGAGTGCGGTTGCCCAGATGTTCGTGTAGATCCAGCCGCCACGTTGCCGGGCGAACCAGGCGACGGCTCCTTCCGCGCCGCCGAAGTTGGGAAGACTGATCAGTACGAGTCGCCTGACGACCGACGGATAGCGGGCCGCATAGGCGAGCGCCAGCGCGGCGCCGAGCGAGTGCCCGACCAGCGTCACGGAGCGCTCCCCGGCCAGGCTCGCATGCAGCGCCGCCACGTGGCGCTCGACGCTGTAGCGGAACCAGGGCTTCGGCGACTCACCGAAGCCGAGCAGGTAGAGTAGAACAGTGCGGTGCCCCGACAGTGCGAACGAGACTGGCCCGCAGGTCCAGTAGCGATGGGTCCCGCCCAGTCCGTGCAGCAGGACTGCGCAATGCCGACCTTCCCCCGCATCGAAACGCTTCAGCGGAAGTGTCTCGGTCCCCATGCGCATCGCCCGCGACGGTGTCAGTTCTGGCGCTGCAGTCGAACGTCGATCCGCGCCCGGTTCGACGACTTGTTGCTCCACATCCAGCAGTAGTCCTCGCGCACCGCCACACGCAAGGTGTCCTGCCCGGAACTCACCTGCGCTTGTTTGGCCGGGAACTCGGCCTCCTTGCCGACGTGATAGTGAATGTTGAAGTCGACGGGCACGGACGCAGCGAACTCCCAGTGAATGGCGTCTCCCGGCGCAAGCTTGCCGCACAGCTCGACGAACTTCCCTGGTTCGACGCTCGCGCTGTGCGCAAACGCCCCGTCGCGACTCCAGGCAATCTCGACGATGTGGCTGGCCGCGAAGGCTTGCTGGGCCATCACCAGCGCCATGCCGGTCAGTGCAATCTGAGTTTTCCGCATGAATCGTGATCCTTCCTGGTTCAGTATGATCTTCGACGTTGCACGGCGCCGAGGCCTTGACGCGCAACATGTTTCGCAAGCGGCCTCATCGTCGCTTTCGGCGCTTCACCTTCCGAGGCTTCGGCCGCTGCGGCTGGTTTCCTTCGGCACTCCTGCGTCGGTTCTTCCAGGCAAGCACCAGAGCCAATCCAATGATGACCGCAGCGCTCGCCAAGCCACCGATCAGCATGAGCCCCAGTTCGGCGTGCGACAGACTCGAGAGGTTCCTGAACTCGTGCGGCATCGGCTCAGCGCTGCTGCGACGAACTGCGGTTCAATTCGTCATGCTTGACCCGGATGCTGGCGGGCCACTGCGACTTGATCCAGGAGAGCGCAGCCACGATTTCGGCATCGGTCAGGACACCCTCGTACGCAGGCATCGAAGACTCGTACGACGCCAGATTGGCCGCCTTGGCAACGCCGAACTTCGTGATGCGCACGAGCGTGTCGTCGGGATGGTGCCACGTGTGCCCGGACGCATCGTGCGGCGGTGCCGGCAGGCGGCCTTGCGCGTCTCTCTGGCGCCAATCGGGCTGGCCCTCGAGCTTCGCCCCGTGACAGGCGGCACAGTGCGTCGCGTAGACCTGTCGGCCCAGCGCCGTTACCTGCACATCGTCAGGTTTGAGCAGCCCGGCGCTCGCAGGCTTCGGCGCCAGGTTCGAGATGGCAACGACCAGGACCACCGCGCCGATCGCCGCGGCAGCCAGCAGCACCTGGCTTCGTTTCATGGGCTCTTCCTGACCTGAATCACATCCGCGCATCCGAACGCAAGAGATCGCCCGCCTGCGTTCGGACCATCCGCCAGCTTGCCAAGGCCAGCCACATCCCGATGCCTGCGGATGCCAGGCACGGGAGCCATTCGAGGTCGGGCCGCCATGCCTCGGACGTCAGTGCGAGGCCGCCGGCGACGAAGGCCCAGAAGCGCGTTTCGGCCCAACGGGCCTGCCAGTCCACCTGGACAAGAACCAGAAGGGCGGCAGCGGCGGCCACCAACGCGAGCGTGGCGCGCGCGTGGTGATGCTCCATTTGCCAGTAGCCCGCCAAACCGGCCGCGATCACGGCGAGCAGCGCCACAGCAGCCAGCAGCCCGAGCAGACCTGCGACGAGACAGCGCACGCCGGCACACCATGCGTCCCATGGCGCGCCGTCGTCCATGCGCCACAGGAAGAGCCGATGCCCCACGGCCGCGGCGGCCGCGAGCAACACGCACTCATGCCAGGCCAGACCCGCGGCGCTCAGCGTGGCAACGACTCCGACGCTGAGCGCCCTGGCGGCCGAGGAGCGCATCGCACCGCCTCGCAGTCTCAGCGAACCACCTTGAGGTCCGTGACAGTGAACTTGCCCGCCTCGTTGACGGCCTTGAACTTCACCTTGTCACCGGCCTTGACTTGGCCGAGCATGGCCTTGTCGCGCACGTTGAACACCATTGTCATGGCCGGCATCTCGAGGCTCTTGATGTCGCCATGCTTCAAGGTGATCTTGGCCGCGTCGATATCGACCTTTCGGACTTCCGCATCGGTCATCTCGTCGGTCGCTGCCGCAGGGCTGCTCGCGGCATGGTGACCCGCGTGCTCGTCGGCCTTCTGCTGTGCCCAGACGGGTGTGCTCAGGGCGATGGAAGCCACCAGGGCGGGGAGTGCAAGCTTCATGACGATCCTTTCATGGGTCAACGATAGGAACTGAAGACGCGCGTGCTGCCGTCCTTGGCGACAAGCAGCACGTCGAAGGGATCCCGCTGGTCGCCGTAGTCCGGGCCGTCCATGCCGGGAGAACCGACGGGCATGCCTGGCACCGCCAAGCCCACGGCGTCGGGCGCCTCCTTGATCAGGCGCAGCACATCGGCCGCGGGCACATGACCTTCGACGGCGTAGCGGCCGACCACCGCGGTATGGCACGAGCCGAGTTTCATCGGCAGCTTCATGCGAGCGCGCGCCGCCGTGTTGCCGACGTCGTGCACCGTGACGCGGAATCCTCGCGATTCGACGTGCTTGATCCACTCCTTGCAGCAACCGCAGGACGGGCTCTTCCACACCTCCATGTGGAAGGTGTCCGTTTGTGCTCGCAGCACCGCGGGTCCCAGCAGTGCACCACTTGCAGCGGCCGCGAGCAGCACGCGCCGTGCGTTACGCGGCGGCCACACGTCAGTGCTTGTGCGCGCCATGCCCATCGCTCTTGCCTCCAGCCACAGCTGCGGTCGCAGCCGCGACCTTGATCTTGCCCACCATGCCGGCCTGGTAGTGACCGGCGATCAAGCACGCGAAGTCGAAGTCGCCGGGCCGGTTGAAGGTCCAGACGATCTCGCCTGTCTTGCCCGGCCCGACGTGGGCCATGTAGGGCTCGTCGTGTTCCATGTTCGGGAACTTCACCATCAGCTCGGCATGTTTGTCGTTCTCGGCCTTCGTGCCGATCACGAACTCGTGCATCACCTTGCCGGTGTTGCGCACGACGAACTTCACGGTTTCTCCCTGCCGGACCTGGATGCTGTCCGGAGTGAAACGCATGTTGTCGGCCATGCCGATTTCGATGATCCGCTTGGCAGACTTGGCGTCGCCGGCGATGCCCCAGTCTTTCTGTTCCTTCTTGACCGGACCGGCCTTCTTGGCATGGGCCTCGTCACCGTGCGCCATCGCGGAGGCGGAGATGGCCACGAGCGCAGCGGCGAGAAATTGCTTGAACTGCTTCATCAGGTTTCCTTCTTGTTGCGGAATGGACAGATTCAGAGCCGGCTGGCGCCGCTCAGTTGTGGCCTGCGTGCCCGCCACGGGGCTTGCGCACCTTGACTTCGACATCTCGGGCCGGTTTCGCGACCGGCGGCATCGAGCCGGTCCCTTCCGCCTTGAAGCGTGCCGGATCCGGCAGTTCGCCTGCGAACTCGTAGGCGACCGTGCCGGGCGGGTGTTTGTACCAACCCGGGTCGCTGTAGTCGCCGGGCTTCTGTCCCTTGCGGACCTTCACGACACTTAACATACCGCCCATGCCAAGGGAGCCGAAGGGCCCGGCGCCGGTCATCATGGCCGCGGTGTTGTCGGGCAGAGGCATCTCCATCTCGGTCATGTCCTTCATGCCGCGCTCGCCCATCACCATGTAGTCGGGCACGAGCTTGGTGATCTGCTTGGCGACGTCGCGATGATCCACGCCGATCATGGTCGGCACGTCGTGCCCCATCGCATTCATCGTGTGGTGGCTCTTGTGGCAGTGGATGGCCCAGTCGCCCTCCTCGTCGGCGAGAAACTCGACCTGTCGCATCTGCCCGACCGCGATGTCTTCGGTCACCTCGTACCGGCGGGTGCTCTTCGGCGTCGGCCCACCATCCGTGCCCGTCACCAGGAACTCATGCCCGTGCAGGTGGATCGGATGGTTCGTCATCGTCAGGTTGCCGATGCGCAGGCGCACCTTGTCCATGTGGCCCACCACGAACGGGTCGATGCCCGGGAAGATGCGGCTGTTCCAACTCCACAGGTTGAAGTCCAGCATCGTCGTGACCTTCGGCGTGAACGCGCCCGGATCGATGTCGTAGGCGTTGAGCAGGAACACGAAGTCGCGGTCCACCTCGTCGATCAGCGGATGCTTGCCCTTGGGGTGCGTGATCCAGAAGCCCATCATCCCCATCGCCATCTGCACCATCTCGTCGCCATGCGAGTGGTACATGAAGGTGCCGGGACGCCGCGCCACGAACTCGTAGACGTAGGTCTTGCCGGGCGGGATACCGGGCTGGTTCAGACCGGTCACGCCGTCCATGCCGCTGGGCAGCCGCTGGCCGTGCCAGTGGATGCTGGTGAGTTCACCCAGCTTGTTGGTGACGAAGATGCGCACGCGGTCGCCCTCGACCACCTCGATCGTCGGCCCCGGGCTCTGGCCGTTGTAGCCCCAGAGGTGGGCCTTGAAGCCCGGCGTCATCTCGCGCACCACGGGCTCGGCGACAAGGTGGAACTCCTTGACGCCATTGTTCATGCGCCATGGCAGCGTCCAGCCATTGAGAGTGACCACCGGGTTGTAGGGCCGCCCGGTGTTAGGCACCAGCGGCGGCATCGTGTCGGGCTTGGTCTGGATGACCGGCTCCGGCAGAGCCGCCATGGCGACCTTGCTCACCGTGGTGGCAGTAACGGCGGCGGTGACGGCGCCCGCACCGCCGATGAAGTTGCGTCTTGAAACCATGTCGTTTTCCTTGGGGTTCAGTGGGCAGCGCCGCCGGGTTCGACGCCGACTGCCGGGCCGCCAGGCAGGGCCAGACTGGGCTTGCCGATGAGGGCCATGTCGAGGTCGGCCTGGGCGATCCAGAAGTCGCGCAGCGACTCGATGGCGTTGTTGACGCTGACGATCTGCGCGCGCGCATCGGCCAGCAACTCGAACACGCCGATCAGCATGCCGTTGTAGCGCAGCACGTTCTCCTCGGCGATACGCTGGCGCAGCGGCACGATCTCGTCACGGTGGTGGCGCGCGATGTCGAAGGCCGAGCGGTAGCCGGCGTAGGCCTCCCGCACTTCGGATCGTGCGTTGACGGCGGTCTCGGCAGCACGGTGCACGGTCTCCATGTAGATCGCCTCGGACCGCGCCACGCGGGCGTCGCCCCAGTCGAAGAGAGGCAGCTCGATGCTGATCTCCCAGCCGCGCTCGGTCGGCGCTTGGTTCGAGCCGTTGCGCAACGCGCCCAGTTCCAGCACGTTGACGAACCGCGTGGCCTTCGTCAGGCCTAAGTTGCGAGCAGTTTGCTCAGCGGCCAGCCTGGCGCCCTGCACGTCGAGCCGCTGTCCCAGCGCTACGCGCTCGATGTCCGGCAGTTCCGTCGCGTCCTTTGGCAGGTCGGGCAGACGGTCGGGCAGCGCGAACCGCGTCTGTGGCCCCCAAGCGCCGAGCAGCCTTGTCAGTCGTTCGCGTGTGGCCAACCGGGCCTGTTCGGCCCGGGCCAGGTTCAGCGAAGCATCGGCGTAGAACGCCTGCTCGCGGGCGCGCTGCAGCTTGTTGAAGTTGCCTACCTGCGCCATGCGCCGCGCCAACTCCGAACTGGCCTCGGCGGCGCGTTGAACCTGCCGCATGTACCGCACGGTCTCTTCGGCAGCCAGCGCGCTGTAGTAGGCCTTGCGTGTTTCGGCCGCGAGTGCCAGCACGCTCATCGCCACCAGGGCCTTGGTCTGTTCGAAGCGCCGAGTTTCGATCTGCCGGATGTAGGGCAAGGCGATCAGGCGCGCGAGGCTGAAGTCAAGGCTGCGCTCCAGCGTGACCTCGGAACCCCGTGAGAGGCGACTGAAGCGGAAGCCGGGGTTGGGCAGTCGACTGGCCTGCACGACCTCAGCCTCGGTGATGCCCAGCTCCTGAAAGGTGGCTTGCAGACCGCGGTTGTTGAACAGCGCCACTTGCACGGCGTCATCGACCGTCAGCGGCTTGGACAGGAGTTCGCCGACGCGCTTGTCGATGCTGTCGAGATCGGCTTCGCTGCGCGCCCAGCGCAGGTCCTTGCCGAGTCTCTCCTTGGCCGCGGACTCGACTGACGAGAACCCCGCGTCGGGCGAGAGGCTGGCACAGCCGGCCAGCACGGCGGAGGCCAGGACGACGACGAGCAGTCCCGAGCGTCGCACGCTCGGGCGGTCGGGCGCGACGCGCCCGAGGTAGGAAGGCAATTTCATCCGTTTGACCTCAGTTCATCTTGTGCCCGCCGTGCCCGGCGGGTGCGCTGGCCGGCGCCGGCGTTGCCGGCTTCGGGGGCACGTTGTTCGTGGCGGGTGCATCCGGTTGCCGAGCCTCGCGCGCATAGACCCGCCAGCCGCCGACGCGGTTCACGGTCTCGTTGGCTTCGCGCCAGGAACCCACGGGCTGTTCAGCGTGACGCTGGTAGCCCGCAAGCGTGGACTGGTACACCAGGGGCGCAACGGCGGCCGAAGGATCGAGTGGATCGGCTCTCTTGCCGGGCACGGCTTGAGCCAGGCTCGCCGAGCTGACCACAATCAGGAATGCCGGCGCAAGCCAGCGGAACACGACAATCTTCATGACATCCTCGTTTGAGTCGGACCGGCTCAACGCACCTGCTGCGCAGGGTGCGGCGGTCAACGATGCTGGTCAGGGCGCCGCCAGGGCGATCGACCAGCGTGACGGTCAGGCGAGGATCAGGCGGGGTGGTCGATGCGGTACGTCCGCAAAGACGGCTGGAAAGCGAATCTCCAGAAAGGCGACGGCAGTAGACGCCGATTCCGCCTGCACCATGGTTGTCCGCGCGAACGCGGGCGCTGCAACACTGCAACACGGCGCGCAGCTGCTGCACTTCATCTTCAGCTGCGCCGAATGCCCGCTCGATGAATCGAGCCCGGTCTCGACACCTTGGTTCCCGGCCCCGACGTTGCCGGATCCAAGCTCATGCCGGACTTCGTGGACGTCGCCATGCGTCGCGTGCGCGACGGTCGCCGCAGCCTCACGCGGAGAGTGGTGCCCCGGCCC
Source organism: Rubrivivax sp. (assembly GCA_049274755.1). Lineage (GTDB taxonomy): Bacteria > Pseudomonadota > Gammaproteobacteria > Burkholderiales > Burkholderiaceae_C > Rubrivivax. The sequence continues at coordinate 15,567 of JBASTF010000929.1, forward strand.
GCATCCACCCATGGTCACCGCAGCCAGCCCCTTCAGAGGAACGGCAGCAGCGATGAACCAGATCAGAAGGAGGCGAACCACACCCGACATACCCGGAACTTTACCTCAGCGCATTGAGAAAGATCAGCCTGCTCGGCAGTCTATGGACCGCTTGCCGACACGATGCGCTCAGAAACCTTACCGATTCGTTATGTCCTCGGGTGCTCCGGCCACCCCGCCAGCGGAGGAGGATGGATGTCAATCGATGTCGGCCACCATGCGAACCCGCAGCACACGCTCCCGGCTTGCCGCATCGCCTGGTTCGAAGGCGTATGTGCTCCCCCAGGCCCAAGCCCGCGAGTTCAATGACGCGGATCTCGCCGGCAGCGCCTCGAACCGTCATCTGAGCCTCTCCCTCTGGCCAGTTCGCCCGAAGGACATGGTCGCCGGGCGGCAGCCTCATGCGCACGAAGGACTCCGGCACCGTTTCGGCCCGCGCACCTCCGTCGACAGTCAACTCGACGACGTTGGCGGCGTCGGCCCACCGCTTGCGCACCACGTACACCGTGAATCTCTCCGCAGATGCGGCAAACCGTTTGGCATCCGCTTCCACTGCAGGCGGGGGCACCGGTGCACTGGTGCAGGTCAGCTTGTAGCGCGGCGCCTTGCCGACCCGATGGCACCATGTGCCATCGGCATTTGCCTGCCGAACGGGCTTGGACACACATGCGGCGAGGAACAGCGTGCCTGATCCGAGTGCGATCAACGCAACTCGGCGCCCCACCGTGGACGGAGTGCTTTGCAATTGATTCTCCGGGCACTGGCCGCTCAATCGGGATCGGGAACTCGAAGGTGCCAGCGCGTCAAGGACAGGCCTGTGAAAGGCCGAAGCGGACGGAGGGGCGACTCTCCCGATCGGCCAGGTCGCCCCATTGCTCGCACCCTTCCGGCACGCATCAGCGATGTCCGTGCGAGGTGGCGGTTACGCCGCTTTGGTGGCCGCTGCGGCTCAACCCACCGGGGACGTTGGTCACACCGGTCCGGGAAGGCTTCTCGGCCTTCGCAGCGCTACGCGTGTCGCCCGTGACACCGACGAAGACCCACCCTGCCTCGCCTCCGACTTCGCGCCAGCCGTCGGCCGTGACCGGATTGCGCTTCCAGGCCTCGAGCTCCTTGATGACGTCGGCACGCGACTTCGTCGACGGCATCGCATGGGTCGTGAAGCCGGCTTCACCCCCGACCGGGGTAATGCCTGAGGTTGCCAGCGCGGGCAGAGACACGGCACTCACCAGCGCGATCAGACTGAAACGGAACTTCATGATGGACTCCTGTTGCAGGTGCGCCTCTCGTGGAGGTTCACCGGTTGCGGTGCCTTCGTGCACCGTGGAGCCACTGTAGGAATCGCGTGCCGACAGACTGCTTGCCGATCCATTACATGTTCGTCATGCGGCGCCCCAACGACGCACTCAGCCAAGCCTGTATCCTCGAGCGCATCTTCTGTTCGGCGGATGCGGACGGCGCGTTTCGGCGTCGTCCGTCCTTGCTCGCCGCGGCACACCCGCGCTGGCCCGTCGAGGCCAGCGCGTGTCACCACTCAACGATTCACCGATCAGAAGTTGTGGCGAACGCCGAACTCGAGACCGGACGACTTCTCGCCGCCCAGCATGCCCGCCGGCGGTGCGTAGAGGACGGAGCTGCGCGCCGCGCCCTTGTTCGAGACCTGACCGTAGGTCGTGTACATCGCGGTGCGCTTCGAGAGATCGTAGACATACCCGATGCCGAGGCGAGTGCTGTCGTCGGCGTCGGAGAAGCCGGAACCGGCGGGGCCACCCGAGCGATCCGCCCTGGTGTAACCAACCTTCAGCGCACCCGGGCCGACAGGCACCGTGGCACCGATCGACAGATCCTTGGTCTTGCGCGGGTTCCACTCCTTGACGTCGTACAGCGTATGCAGCGTGGCGAAGCCGAACTTGTAGTTGAACTGAATGTTGTAGTTCTTGAAGTCCGGCGTGGTCGCCCCTGTCTCCGTCTTGCCGTAGGCGAAGCCGACGTTGATCGGGCCCGCCTGGTAACCCAGCCGCCCACCCACGTACTTGTTGCCGTTGACGCCCTCGCCAGCGGCCATCTGCAGGTGGCCATACAGCCCACCCATGTTGGGCAGGAAGTAGCCCACCGAGTTGTCGGTCCGCAGCACCGTGGTGGCGGGGCTGCCCAGGTTCGAACCCGCTCCGTAGCTGAAGATACCGCGCGATCCAACACCGACAATGCCGAACTCATCGGCGAACGTGTTGTACGCTGTCGGTGTGTAGTCCCGACCCATACGGACCTCGCCGAAGTTGCCCATCAAGCTCACTGTGGAACGGCGGCCCCAGAACTTCGCATCGGTGGTGCCGGCATCGAGGCTGATCCCGGACTCCAGGTAAAAGCCGGCCTTCATGCCACCACCCAGATCCTCTACGCCGCGCAGACCCCACCGGCTGGTGGCGTTCGAGCCCGATGCCAGTTGCTTCTGGGATCCGGCGCTTCCATTCTTGACTTGACGCACGGCGGCATCGGCGATGCCGAACAGCGTGACCGACGACTGCGCGTAGGCGCCCGCCGCAAAGGCGGACAACGCGGCCAGGGTGAACAAGGACTTTTTCATGAGAGCAATCTCCGTTGTGGGACGAGGCAACACCTTCCACGCGACGAACGCGCCTTCGGACTCGGATGAAGTGCGAGGCGCGCTGCGGCACGAGACGTGAAGGCGCTGGCGAGCAGCCTAGGGACGAGGCGCGGACGAGGCGACCTGCTCGCGAGAAGCGGCCCGGAGGTGGCTAGCAGACCCTCGTCAGTTCGGCGGGCATCCGTCTCCGCCCTTCCACAGCCGCTTGCACAGCAGCCACGCAAACGGCCCGGCACGGTCGAGCCAGAACGGGTCAAGGCCTTCGACGCAGCGGCGTGAAGGAGAGGCCCCGAGCATCAACATGACCGACCTGTCATGTTCCGGCAAGTGTTTTGTCAGTCGCTTGTTCCTATCGTTTTTAGACCGCAAAGTGGTGTGCCCTGCTAGCAACCCTCACGAGTTGTCATTCGGGCCGTCGCATGCGGGCCCGAAAGAAGAGGACAACGACATGCGGAGACAAGACATTCAGCTGCTCGCCAGCGCCCGGCAGGGTGACCTCGAAGCGCGGTACGAAGTCGGCAGACGCTACCTGCTCGGCGTCGACGGCTTTCCGCAGCACACCGACACCGGGCTCGAGTACCTGGCGCACCCGTCGCTCGAGCCCTCCGAGCGAACCGCTCGCACAATCGCCGATGCGCTGCCCCTGCACGAATTGGTGCACCGCAAGCTGCTGCTCCCGCTGGCAAAGGCGGCGCGCGGAGGGTCGATATCGGCGCAGGTGAAACTCGGTCTGTGGCGCACACTCACGAGTGCCGATGTCACCGAGACGACACGATGGCTCGACGCAGCCGCCGCCGCTGGCGACGCCGGCGCACGCGCAGCCGCGCATGCGCTGCAAAACTGCCCCTCCAATGCGGCCGCCGGCGTACTGGATGCCTTGAAAGCGGCCCCGGGGATCGACCTCGCTCGCCTGGTACCGCTGGCCCTGAGCAATGCGGTCCAGTCGGACGATCCAGAGGAGATCGCGCGCGTGCTGAGCGGCACGCTGACGGCGCGCCTGCCCATCACGCCGGAACTCGCGGATGCCGCTTGCTCCGCCCTCGCCCGCTTGGAAAACGAAGCGCAGCCGCGGCTCCCGTGCGCGAACGGCACTGTCGAGGCTCTTCTCGAAGACTGCATCCGTCGCGGCAATGCGACCGCGCAGTTGCTGCTCGGACGCGCGCTGAGCGCGGTCGATACACCCGCACTGCCGGCGTCCTTGCTGACCACGGGGCAGAACCTGCGCAGAGGCGCAGCGCTTCTGCTCCGTGCGGCCGATGCAGGATTAAGCGCGGCGTGGATGGTCCTCTACCGCATTCATGCAGACAACCATTCGTCGGTCTCCAATCCGCAGATGGCGCGGTTCTTCCTCGAGAAGGCCGCGCTCGCGGGCGAACTCTGCGCCCAGCGGCGCCTCGGCGCGCTGATCCTGCGGTCGGCGACCACCGTGCACGAATCCGAGCAGGGCATCCATTGGCTTCACCAGGCGGCGCGCCGGCAGGATGCGCTGGCAGCGCAATTGCTCGGCTCACTGGTGCTCCCGGTTGCGGGATCCGACGCCGAAGCCGACGCGGCCATCGATGCCGTACGCCGCGAGGATCCCTGGCTGGCCTGCCGCCTGCGGACGGCACGGGACTTCGGCCTGACCAAGCTGGAAGCGATGAGCGTCGACATCGTCGCAGGGCTCAGGCCCTGGGGGCTGGTCGTCGGTCCCAACCCGTCGATTGCGCAGGCCAAGCTGGCGGCGCCTCGAGCCATCCCGGCACTACGACCCCAGGTCTTCGAGAACCTGCGGCGATCCGTCGCGTTCTTCGAGCAGTCGCGACAGGACGGGTCTCCAATCGAGGGCGACCGGCGCAAGCGCACCCACCGTCTGCGCTACTGCCTCGAACGATCCGGCATCGACGAATCCCTGTTCTTCGCGAAGGTGAGGTCGACCGTCCTCAACTCCCTGCGACAGGGACCGAAGTGGGCATTCCATGCTCAGCAACCGCTGCGCATGGCCTTGGCCGCCTAGAAGAGACGACGCTCGGCGCCACAGCAGGTGCTCTTCGTCGCAACCGCGCATGCGAATCCTCGTCGTCGAAGACAACGCCAAGCTGGCCGGCCATCTGCGCCGTGGGCTCGCAGAGACCGGCTATGTCGTCGACGTCGCTGCCGACGGCATCGACGGTCGCCACATGGCGATCGAAGGCAACTATGACCTCGTTCTCCTGGACGTGATGCTGCCGGGTGCGGACGGATTCACGTTGCTCGAGACACTCAGGCAGCACAAGGACACGCCGGTCATCATGCTGACCGCGGCGGACAGCGTGGAGGATCGCGTGCGCGGCCTGCGCGCAGGGGCCGACGACTACCTGGTCAAGCCCTTCGTCTTCACCGAACTGCTGGCACGCATCCAGGCCGTGCTGCGACGCGGAGCCGCGGGTGCACACCACGAGCCCGACCGCATGGTGCTCGGAGACCTGGAGCTGGACACCATACGGCGGCGGGCGTTTCGCGCCGGCTCGCGACTGGATCTCACGGCGCAGGAGTACACGCTGCTGTCCGTGCTGCTGCGCCACCGCGGCGAAGTGATGTCGCGCGCGGTGCTCACCGAGCTCGTTTGGGACATGAATTTCGACGGCGACTCGAACGTGGTGGAAGTCGCAATACGGCGTCTGCGCTCCAAGCTCGACGAGCCGTTCCCGAGCAAGCTGCTTCACACGGTCCGAGGCATGGGCTACGTCCTCGAGCTGGACCGCGGCGACGAGACGGATGCGCGATGACCTGGCGCCATCCATCGATAGCGGCCCGGCTGACTGCCGGCCTTGGTGTGGTGGCGCTCGTCGTCTTCTCGACTGCAGGTTGGCTGCTGCAACGGGCCCTGGAGTCCGAGTTGGTCGAGGCGGATCGACTGAAGCTGGCGGGGAAGATCAGCGTCGTCCTTCATTTCGTCGATGAGGCCTATCGCTCCGGCGATCGTGCAGCGCTGTTCCATCACCTCGACGACCTGCGTATCGGTCACGATGGCCTTCACGTTTGGCTGGTCACAGAAGCGGGTGACACGGTCTACGGCGCGTCGAGCACCAACGGAACGAAGGTCCCGCCGGGGCTTGCGCCCGGCGTCCGCGTGGATGTGACGGAGACTGCCCTGCCATCGGCGTCGTTGTGGCCGGCCGGCCGGCTGAGCATAGCCATCGAGTCAGGCCCTCGCGACGAACTCCTTCGTTCGCATCTCGCGACGCTGGTCCTCATCTGTGCCTTGGGCGTCGGCTCGACCGTGCTGCTGAGCTGGTTCGCCATTGGTCGCTGCCTCAGGCCGGTGTCGCGCCTCTCGGCAGAAGCAAGCGACATCACGCCCAGTTCCATGGGGCGGCGTTTGACCATGACCCCCGAAGGCACCGAGCCGACAGGGCTGGTGCGCGCCTTCAACCATGCTCTCGATCGGCTCGAGGACGCCTACGCGCAGTTGCAGGCCTTCAACGCCAACGTGGCTCACGAGCTGCGGACCCCCCTCGCATCGTTGATCACGGGTACACAGGTCACGCTCTCATCGCCAAGGTCTCGTGACGACCTGCGTGAAGTTCTGATCTCGAACCTCGAGGAACTGCAGCTCCTGAATGCACTCGTCAACGACATGTTGTTTCTCTCTCGCGCAGATCGTGGCGACCGAGCGGAGGGACTTGAAGAGGTCACGCTCGGGGCCGAGGCGGACAAGGCCATCCGCTACTGCGACGCACTGCTGCAGGAAGCTGGCGTGGTCGCGGAACGGTCCGGCGACGCCGCGGCGGTCTGCAACCCTCCCCTCGTGCTGCGCGCCCTCGTGAACCTCCTCACCAATGCCATCCGCCACACCCGCGCCGGCGACACGATTCGGGTTCTCATCGAGCCGGATCATGGCCTCATCGCCCTGAGTGTCCTCAACCCGGGGCTCGAAATACCGGCGCCGGTCCGAGCCCAGATGTTCGACCGCTTCTATCGTGCAGACACCTCCCGCTCGCGAAGGCAAGCGGGTCACGGGCTGGGATTGGCCATCGTCGCGGCCGTCGCACGGATGCATGGCGGCACTGTGTTTGTCGAACGCATCGGCAAGGCCAATCGCGTCGGACTGACGCTGCCGGCAAGGGACAGCCAAACGACCCTTGCTCCGGTCAAGACCCTCGCCGCGGTGGAGACTGCGCCCGCTACGCAGCCGCTGAACTCGACGGTACGTCCAGCCCGATCGCGGTGATGCCGTCAGCCGATCGTGCAAACGGCTCGCCTTGGTGCATTCGGGCAATGGCGGCGACGATGGCCAGACCCAACCCGTGGTTCGAGGCGCCAACCTGCCGACGAGAACGCTCTGCCCTGTAGAAGCGGTCGAACAAGCGCGGCAGATGTTCCTGCTCGATCGGACTCCCCTCGTTCTCTACCGAGATCCGTGCCCGGCCACCTCCCGACTCGATCCGAACCCGTATCGTCGAGCCCGGCGTCGCGTAGCGGGTTGCGTTGCTCAACAAGTTGGACAACGCGCGGCGCAGAAGAGATATGTCAAAGGCACCCGTCGCGTCGCCATCGCATACCGCTGACAGACCCTGGTCTTGAAGCGCTGCGTCGTGGTACTCAATGATCTCGTCGAGTTCGGCAGCGAGGCTCGTCACCGGCGAACGGCGCGCGGTTGCACCGCGGTCCGCTTGCGAAAGGAAGAGCATGTCGTTGACGATGATCGCGAGGCGCCTCAGATCCTCCAGGTTTCCCGCGATCACGTCTTGCAGTTCGACGGCGGGTCGCTCGCGCTGCAAGGCCAGTTCGCTCGAACCGATCAAGGTGGTCAGCGGTGTTCGAAGTTCGTGCGCAACGTCGGCGTTGAAGCCCTCAAGTTGCGCGTAGGCGCGTTCGACACGCGTCAGCAGCGCGTTGAATCGATCGACCAGCGGCCGGAGTTCGAGCGGCTGCCCCGCTCCGTCCAGCCGCAGCCCCGCTCGTCCCAGAGCGACGGCATCCACTTGTGCGGCCAGGGCGTGCACTGGCAGGAGGCCCCTGCGGACCAGCAGGTACCCCGTCACGCTGACCACACCCGCTCCCACGAGGGAGGCTGCCAGCAGGATCCAGCCGAGGCGCTGGAGCAGATCCTGGTCGCGGGTGACATCCAATCCCAAGACGACTCGGACACCGCCGCCGGTGCCCGCGAGCCATGTGTCATCCCAGGAGCTCTGCTTGATACGGCGGTTCGAACCCCCGTCGCCATCCCCGGCGGGCGGCGGGGCACGGAAGAGAACAACCCCTTCGCGCGACGTGATGGACAGCGTCATGTCCTCATGGCCCGCCAGAAAGTCCTTCAGCTTGTGCTGCAGTTCTTCCGCTGCGGATGTCCCAGCCGCCTCGGCAAGCGCATGGCGGACAACCGCGCTCTTCAGCGCCAGTTCCTCGTGCTGGCGGCTCTGCAGAACCCACAGGTTGACGGCGTACACCGTTCCGGACACCGCAAGCGCAGCGATCAACCCTTGCAGCGCCAGCCACCGGGACAAGCGTGCCCCAAGGGATTGATCGCCAGCGGCGACGACGCGCCACCTCACTCCTGACGCTCCTCCATCACATAGCCCATGCCGCGAACGGTGTGTATCAGCTTGACCTCAAAAGGCTCATCCAGCTTCGCACGCAGCCGGCGAACCGCCACCTCGACGACGTTGGTATCGCTGTCGAAGTTGATGTCCCACACCTGTTCCGCCATCACGGTGCGCGACAGGACTTCTCCACGCCGACGCAGCAGAAGCACGAGCAGATTGAACTCCTTCGGCGTGAGTTCGAGCCGCTTGCCGGCCCGTGTCGCCTTTCGGCGTGCCAGGTCGACCTCCAGATCCGCCAGCCGGAGGCTGGTCGGAAGCTGCCCCTCTCGATCTCCTCCGCCGCGGCGCAACAGGGCCTGGACCCGCGCGGACAACTCGGAAAACGAGAATGGCTTGACGAGATAGTCATCTGCGCCCCCGGTCAGCCCCTTGACCTTGTCTTCGACAGCGTCACGGGCCGTCAGCATCAGGACAGGCGTCCTGCGCTGCCTGCGCAGCTCTGCGAGCACCTCGAAGCCGTCGCGGCCCGGCAACATCACGTCGAGGACGATCAGGTCGTACGTGCCCTCGAGGGCGAGATGAAGCCCGTCGATGCCGTCATGGGCCAGGTCGACCACATAACCGCTCTCCGTCAGGCCCTTTCGCAGGTATTCCGCCAGGCGAACCTCGTCTTCTATTACGAGTATTTTCATGGGCAGATTCTCCACCAGCCGTTGCGTCTCCTCGATTACGAGTTGGTCATCTTCCAGTCCGCATCTGGTCAGCACGTGGTCCCTAGAGTGAAGCCTCGCATCCATCAACAACTCACGAGGTTCACCATGCGCAGAAACTCCATCTTCACAGCCACCCGCGCGCTTGCAGCCGCCGCCGTCATGGCCGGCTCCCCGCTCTTTGCAGCGGCCCAACACCAGATGGCCCAGGGCGCGCCCGGAACTGCCAACACGACCGAATCGGCCCGGCCCGCGGCGCTCACGCGAGAGCAGGTCCGCGCGGAGGTCGAAAAGGCGATGCGCGACGGCACGTGGCGATGCCGGACCAGCAATCGCGGCTGGTGCTCGAACGAACCCGTGGCGACCGCCAAGCCCGACGCAGACAAGCGCCCGTAAGCTCGGCAGGGGCTGCGCCGTGACTACACGCCGGCGCGTCCTGGTGCTTGCCGTATCGGCGACGTCGCTGGTGCTCCTGGGTTGCGCCAGTACGGACTCAGATGTCAGCCGCCGCAGCGGCCCCTACTGCTATCGAAACGCCCGAAAGCGTCCGATCGTCTGCACGTCGGAGTCGACTCCCGGCCTCGACGTCGAGGCCGAGGCCAAGCGATTCGAGGCTGACCCCGGTGCGCTGACCGTCTACGTGGTACGCAGCGGCTGGGGAGACACACGCCACCTCGTGGCCGTGTCTGTAGACGATTCGCGCCCCATCGAAACCGTACCCCAATCGATGGTCCGGATGCGACTCAGGGCGGGCATTCATCGAATCGCCTATGACTTCGAGCAGGATCATGGCGCCATCGAAGTCCGCGGTGCCGCTGGCCAAGTGAGATTCCTCCGGCTCTCAGGGGACTCCTGGGTCTGGGGCACCTCCTTCGGTTGGTCGCAGGAGGACGAAGAAATCGCGAAACGGCGCGCACGCTCGACGAGGCTTGTCGGAGACGTGCGAATTCCGTAGCCATCGCATGAGGATTCAGCGACCGTCGAATCCCTCTGGCCAAGCCCTGGCATCTGCCGTCAAGCGGTCCGGCGCCCTCGCCGTCCCACTTGCAGCCCCGTCGTCCTGCGGTGTCCGAGTCCGGTCGCCGCCGCAGGGCTCTTCTCCTGCTCCCGTCGTTCCTGCGCCAGTGAGTCGATGATCGGGCAATCGGGCCGGTCGTCGCCATGGCAGCAATGCACGAGATGCTCGAGCGTCGCCTTCATGGACTGGAGTTCCTTGAGCTTCTCGTCCAGCTCTTCGATGTGAGCCTGCGCCAGCGCGCGCACCTGGCGGCTGGGGCGCCGGCGGTCCTGCCACAGTCCAAGCAGCTCGCGGATCTGCTCGATGGAGAAGCCCAGGTCGCGCGACTGCCGGACGAACCGCAAGGTGCTGACTTCCTTGTCCGTGTACTGGCGGTAGCCGGACTCGGTTCGCGCCGCTTCCGGGAACAAACCGACGCTCTCGTAATGGCGAATCATCTTCGCTGACACGCCCGATGCCTTCGCTGCTTCGCCGATGTTCATGCTCATCTGACGCTCCCGGACACGACCACGGTTTGCGATAGCTCCGGGCGCTTCTCGGCGGGTGCGTCAGCAGCGCCACGCCAGCGCCGCAACGTCAGCGCATTGGCGACGACACTCACGCTGCTGAAGGCCATCGCCGCTCCCGCGATGACGGGACTCAGCATGCCCAGCGCAGCCAGCGGGATGCCGAGCACGTTGTAGCCGAAGGCCCAGAACAAGCCCTGCTTGATCTTCGAATACGTGCGGCGCGAGATATCCAGCGAGTCCGCCACGAGCCGCGGGTCGCCGCGCATGAGCGTGATGCCGGCCGTCTCGGTCGCCACGTCAGCGCCACCCGCCATCGCGTACGACACCGAAGCCGCGGCGAGTGCGGGACCGTCGTTCAGGCCATCGCCGACGAACGCGACCACGGCACCGGCGTCGCGCAGTTCCTTCACCACGGCCGCCTTGTCACCGGGAAGAACTTCGGCACGAACCTCGTCGATGCCGAGTTCCTTCGCGACGGCTTCAGCCGCACCCCTGTTGTCCCCGGTCAACATGACCGTCTTGATGCCCAGCTGATGGAGCCTCGCCACCGCTGCAGCGGCGGTGCGCTTGATGGTGTCACCGAACGCCAGCAAACCGAGCAGGCGCCACTTCTTGCCATCCGACTCGACAAGCCACGAGACCGTCTTGCCCTGCATCTCGAGCCGCTGAGCGTCGGTCAGCAGATCGCCCTCGTTCAACTGGAACTCGCGCAGCATCCGGGTGCTGCCAAGGGCTAGCTTCTTGCCGCGTACAGTGCCTTCGACGCCCCGACCGGGAAGCGCCTTCGCCTCGTGGACCTCGGGGACCGACAGCCGCTCCTCGCGCACCTTGTCCATGACCGCCAGCGCCAGCGGATGGCTGCTCGACTTCTGCAGCGCGGCCGCAAGCCGCAGCACCTCATCGCGGTTCGAACCGTCGGCCGCCGCCACCGCGGCGAGCGACGGCTTGCCTTCGGTGAGCGTACCGGTCTTGTCGAAGGCGACGACCGTCACGGCATGCGCGACCTCCAGTGCTTCGGCGTCCTTGATGAGGATGCCGTGCCGGGCGGCCACCCCGGTACCGGCCATGATCGCCGTCGGCGTCGCCAGCCCGAGAGCGCAGGGGCAGGCGATGACCAGCACGGCCACCGCGTTGATGAGCGCATGTTCCCAGTCGCCTGTTAAGACCGCCCAGCCGGCGAACGTCGCCAGCGCGATGACGAGGACGACCGGGACGAACACCGCGCTCACGCGGTCCACGATGCGTTGGATGGGCGCTTTCGCCGCCTGGGCCGACTCGACCATCCGGATGATGCGAGCCAGCGTCGTTTCAGCGCCGATGGCCATCGTGCGAACGGTCAGCGCGCCTTCGGCGTTGATGGCGCCACCGGTGACCTTGTCGCCGACGGCCTTGGACACCGGCAGGCTTTCGCCGGTGATGAGCGATTCGTCGACGTGGCTTTGTCCTTCGACGATTTCACCGTCGACAGCGACGCGGTCACCTGGCCGGACGACGACGAGGTCACCCACGACGACCTGCTCCACCGGAACGTCGACTTCCGTGGCGTCTCGGCGGACACGGGCGGTGGTCGGCCGCAACGCGTTCAACGCGCGGATGGCGTCGGCGGTCTGCCGCTTGGCTCGGTGCTCGAGCCACTTGCCCAACAAGACCAGCGTGATCACGGCCGCCGAGGCCTCGAAGTACAGGTGCGGCATGCCGTGCCCGGCGTGCTTGAAGAGCAGGTAGACGGACAGTCCGTAGGCCGCGGAGGTGCCCAGCGCCACCAGCAGGTCCATGTTGCCGGTCTTGGCGAGCACGGCCTTCCAGCCGGCCCGGTAGAAGCGCCAGCCCAACCAGAACTGGACCGGCGTCGCCAGCGCCAGCTGTGTCCAGCCGCCCAGCATCCACTCGATGCCGACGAGCGACAGCAGCATCGGCGCGACAAGCGGCAGGGTCAGCGCAGCGCTGACCGCCACGGGCCACCAGACCGGCAGCCAAGTGGTTGGCTTGGGCCCGTCCTGCTGAACGTCCTTCGCCGCGTAGCCCGCTTTCTCGATGGCCGCCTTCAGCGCTGAAATCGGCACGGTCGAAAGCGTCTGGATGGTTGCCTTCTCCGTCGCCAGGTTGACGGTAGCGCCGGACACGCCGGGAACCTTGCGGAGCGCCTTCTCCACTCGCACGACGCAGGACGCGCAAGTCATTCCTTCCACCAGGAGCGTTGTTTCGGTGGTCACCACGTCGTAGCCGGCCTTGCGAATCGCCGCGGCCAGCGAATCCGCCGTCACGGACGCATCGGCATTGACAGATGCCTCCTCCGTCGCCAGGTTTACGCTGGCCTGCTTGACGCCCGGAACCGCCTTGAGCGTCTTCTCGACGCGCATGACGCAAGAGGCGCAGGTCATCCCGGTGACCTGGAGCCTGATTCCGAGTGGGTTGGACAGTGTGGCTGTGTTCATGAGTGCCTCGATGTGCCGTTCAGTGTTTGCGCATCGTCAAGGTTCTAACCATGGAAAGGTCAAGAGTACCCTTGGCTTCTGCCTGCACTTAGAGGGGTCTCTCCAGGTCAGCGCTTGACCTTACAACGATGGAAAGGTCAACAGTATGCGTGTCAGTAACCCGACCCCACTGGAGATAGCGATGATCACCTTCGAAGTCAACGACATGACCTGCGGCCACTGCGTCAGCACCATCACCAAGGCGGTGAAGGCCACGGACAAGGACGCCAAAGTCGCCGTCGACCTGGCCTCGCACCGTGTCCAGGTGGAGCCGGCCGCGGCCGACGCCGAGGAACTGGCCGAAGCCATCAAGGCTGCGGGCTACACACCGGTGACCGTGCAGGCCGGTTCGTCCACTCCCAGCAAGCCGGCGGGCTCGTGCTGCGGCAGCTGCCACTGAGTACGTCGTGAGCGGTGCGATCGCAGGTCGAACTGTCCATAAAGCTGCCGTCGCACCATGCTTAGACACGTTCCCGCACCAGGCTTGCGATGCTGGGTCCGGAACGTGACCGAGCTGGGCGACATCGGTGCCGCTGAGCCGGTAGATCATTCGCCTGCCGAACCGCGCCATGACCGACCCGATCTACCTCGACCACAACGCCACCACGCCAGTCGCGCCGGAAGTCTTCAGCGCCTTGGCGCCGTGGCTGCAATCGCAGTTCGGCAACCCATCGAGCAGCCATGCCTACGGTCGCCGGGCAGCCCACGCCGTGAGCTGCGCGCGCGAGCAGGTGGCCACGCTGATTGGCTCGCGGCCTCAGGAGATCGTCTTCACCGGCTGCGCGACCGAAGCGAACAACCTGGCGCCGCTGGGCGTGGCCCGTGCCATGGGGCCATTCCGGCGGCACCTCGTGATCAGTGCCATCGAGCACCCGGCGGTCGCGGCACCGGCGGCGGCGTTGCGGGATCAGGGGTGGGCGGTGTCGGTCGTCCCCGTCGACGCGCATGGAACGGTTTCAGCGGCGGCAGTCGAGCAGGCCCTGCGCCCGGACACGGCGCTGGTCTCGTTGATGCACGCCAACAACGAGGTGGGCACGCTGCAGCCGGTCGCGGATGTCGCCGCGATCACGCGCCCACGCGGGATCCTGCTGCATACCGATGCCGCGCAGTCGGTGGGCAAGCTGCCGGTGTCCGTCGATGCGCTGGGCGTAGACCTGCTGACGATGGCCGGGCACAAGTTCAGCGCGCCCAAGGGCGTCGGTGCGTTGTACGTTCGCACCGGGACGCCGCTCCGATCGATCCTCCACGGCGCCGACCAGGAACAGGGCCTGCGCCCCGGCACGGAGAACGTGGCCCTGATCGTCGCGCTCGGGGCGGCTGCGGCGCTCGCTTCGGCCGAGCTGCCGGCGCTCACCCATCGACTACGAGCACTGCGCGACCGCCTGCATGCGCGGCTGGCAGACGGTATCCCGGGCTTGCAGCTCAACGGTCATCCTGAACTGCGGCTGCCCAATACGCTGCATGTCTCCTTTCCCGGTGTCAGCGGGCGCAGCCTGCTCGCCCAGGTCGCCGACAGGGTGGCCGCATCGGTGGGATCGGCCTGCCACTCCGAGCATGATGCGGTCAGCGGCGTGCTGGCTGCGATGGGCATCGACGCGGCGCGAGCCAGCGGCGCCGTGCGTCTGTCTGTAGGACGCACCACGCAGGTGGCAGACGTCGACGAGGCCGCCGATGCGCTCATTGCGGCCTGGAGTCGACTCGCCAGGCAGTGACCTGTACCGCAGCCGGCACACGGAGACTCCGCCACACAAGGTGAACCGGGTCTACTGGATGCGATAGGCCGCGTGGCAAGCCACACAGGTTTGCGTGACCTTGGCCAGCGCCGCGACGCTGCCCTTGAGGTCACCGGTCACGGAGGCGTCCTTGGCCACGATGGCGAACTGGCTCGCGCTGCGGTGCATCGCGGTGCCGGCTGCCTGCATGCCCTGGGGCATGAACTGCGCCACGTCGTGTGCGCCGTGAAGGCCGAGCGACGACATGCCCAACCGCTGTTCGGCGATGTCGCTGGCCTTGTCATAGGCGCCGCGTGCCAACTGGTCCTGGATCTCCGCCAACGCGAGCAGGTGATCGCGCATGTTGGCCAGGGTGTGTGCCCGCAGCATGTCGGGGAAGCGCACCATCATGCGCGGGTCGTCGGCCTGCGAGTGCGCCATGCCGACGGGGGCGGCGGGGCTCGACGGATGGACATGGGCCGCATGATCACCGGAGGGTGCTGCGCAGCCGACGAGGATCGCAACCGCTGCGGCGGACAGGAGCTTCAAGGGTACGCACTTCTGACGACTCATGCCGGCATCTTGCAGTCGCTGCGCCAGCCGGGCATATGATTCAAGTCATACGCTCGCGCGCCCTGCCCGGTGTCAGTCGCGGCCGCAGGCCCTCGCGGTCGATGACACCGGCCTTCTGCATCCGCGCCAGCGTCCGGTACAGCGACTCGTGTGTCAGTCCCAGTTGCCGCGCCAGATCCTTGAGGGTGCCGGCGACCTCCAGTTCGCAGCACGGGCCGCGGCCTTCGGAGAGCAGGAGGTGCCGGATGCGTTCTTCGGCGCTGCGCAGCGACAGCCGCTCGATGCGAGCTCGCGCCGTGCGCAGCTGCGCTCCAAGCAGGGCGATCCAGGTGCGCTCGAACGCCGCGTCTTCGGTCAGCAGCCGCTGGAAGTCGGCCTTGGCGACGCGCAGGACGACGCTGGCTTCGGAGGCAACCGCGTCGCAGTGGTAGCGCGCGCTGTCGAGCGACGCCTCCGCCAGAAACTCGCCCGGACGGGCATCGTGGAACACCACCTCCTCGCCCTGGCGGCCATGCCGCACCAAGCGCACGGCGCCCTGTTCGATGAAGTGGATGTAGCGGGGTGGCGTGCCGACCCGGAACAGCCACTGCGCCGGCTGCAGTTCAAGTCGGGAGAGGCACGGCAGCAGCGCCGACGGAAAGCTCGGGTGACGGGACGTCGTCATGTCGACGATCCCGGCGCCTCGGGCGAAAGCTTCGTGAAGGCGATGGGTCGGCTTCCATGCTGCTGCCCGCTGGCCAGCACCTCAGTGCCAACCAAGAGCTCGCGAACAACGCCGCGCAAGCAGTCGGCCTCGCGCCCCGGATCGAAAAGCGCAACACGCTCAGCGCACTGCTCCTGGAGAAGAGTCAGCAACAAGGGTTCGTCGCGAACACGCTGCAGCAACGAGGCCAGACCGGCCGCGTCGCCCACCGGGAAGTAGCCTGCGTAGGCTTCACCGAGCAGGCCCACGTTGCCATCGATGCGGGAGGCCAGCACGGGCGTGCCGCTGCGGACGGCCTCGATGACCACATGCGCACCCCCCTCCATGCGGCTGGGATGGACCAGCACATGCGCACCGTGGATTCGCCGCCGCGCACTCGCGTGTGGCAGGCCGCCGAGCCAGCGGTACTGGGGGCAGGCCCGCATCAACTGTACGGCTTCGAGGCCCAGTTGCGGGTCCAACGCCGCGCCGACATGGTCGAGCAGGATCTCGGGACGTGATGTCAGCATCTGCGCCGCTTCGAAGTACGTCGCTGGCGACTTCTCCTCGCGCAGATGGCCGACCATGACCGCGCGCAGGTGCTTCGATGTCTTCTTGAGCCGCCGCCGAGCTGGGCACGACTGCAGGATCACCCGCGCCTTGGCCTGAAGGACCTGCGGCAAGGATCGGATGCCCAGTTCGTTCAGGACGATCAGGCGGTCGGCCGCCTCCAACGAGATCTGCGCAGCCTCGTCGATGGCGATGTCGCGGTACAGGTCGGTGCCGGTCAGCGCCACGATCAACGGACGGCGGGGGTGGCGCGCCCGCCAAGCGGTCACCGAAGCTGCCGCTCACGCAAGAGAAGTTGTAACTCATAGGTTGAACCATCCTCCTGGGCAGCGCTGACAGCGACGATGGGTTACTGAGGGCGCGTGCGACAAGAGAAGTTGTAACGCAGGGCGCGATTCAACTATT
>JBASTF010000930.1:0-3719 GCA_049274755.1 Rubrivivax sp.
GGCCAAGCCGCTGCCTGCGGTGGCCGCGCCCGCGGTGAACCTGGGCGATCGCCCCGAGCAGCGGGTGCCGATGTCGCGCCTGCGCGCCCGTGTCGCCGAGCGCCTGCTGCAAAGCCAGGCCACCAACGCCATCCTGACCACGTTCAACGAAGTGAACATGGCCCCGGTGATGGAGATGCGCAAACGCTTCCAGGAGAAGTTCGAGAAGGAGCACGGCGTCAAGATCGGCTTCATGTCCTTCTTCGTGAAGGCTGCCGTCGCGGCGCTGAAGAAGTACCCGGTGCTGAACGCGTCGGTCGACGGCAACGACATCGTCTACCACGGCTACTTCGACATCGGCATCGCGGTGGGTTCGCCGCGTGGCCTGGTGGTGCCCATCCTGCGCAACGCCGACCAGATGAGCTTCGCCGACATCGAGAAGAAGATCGCCGAGTACGGCGTCAAGGCGCGCGACGGCAAGCTGTCGATGGAAGAGCTCTCGGGCGGCACCTTCTCGATCAGCAACGGCGGTGTTTTCGGCTCGATGCTGTCCACGCCCATCATCAACCCGCCGCAGAGCGCCATCCTCGGTGTGCATGCCACGAAGGACCGTGCCGTCGTCGAAAACGGCCAGGTCGTGGTGCGCCCGATGAACTACCTGGCGATGAGCTACGACCACCGCATCATCGACGGCCGCGAGGCCGTGCTGGGCCTGGTGGCGATGAAGGAAGCGCTGGAAGACCCGGCCCGCCTCTTGTTCGACATCTGAGGCCGCGACGATGAGCAAGAACTTCGACGTCATCGTCATCGGCGGCGGCCCTGGCGGCTACATCGCGGCCATCCGCGCCGCGCAGCTGGGCTTCAACACCGCCTGCATCGACGAGTGGAAAAACGACAAGGGCGGGCCCGCTCCCGGCGGCACCTGCACCAACATCGGCTGCATCCCGAGCAAGGCGCTGCTGCAGAGCAGCGAACACTTCGAGCATGCCGGCCACCACTTCGCCGACCACGGCATCGGCCTCAAGGACCTGAGCATCGACGTGAAGAAGATGCTGGCCCGCAAGGACCAGGTGGTGAAGCAGAACAACGACGGCATCCTCTACCTGTTCAAGAAGAACAAGGTGTCGTTCTTCCACGGCCGCGGCGCCTTCGTGAAGGCGGTGGACGGCGGCTACGAGATCGCGGTCGGCGAGGAATCGCTGGTTGGCAAGCAGATCATCGTCGCCACCGGTTCCAACGCCCGTGCGCTGCCCGGCACGCCATTCGACGAAGAGAACATCCTCAGCAACGACGGCGCCCTGCAGATCGGCAGGGGTTCGGGTGCGGTGCCGAAGAAGCTGGGCCTCATCGGCTCGGGTGTGATCGGCCTGGAGATGGGCTCGGTGTGGCGCCGCCTGGGTGCCGAGGTCACCGTGCTCGAAGCCCTGCCCACCTTCCTGGGCGCGGTCGACGAGCAGATCGCCAAGGAAGCGCACAAGGCCTTCACGAAGCAGGGCCTGAAGATCGAGCTCGGCGTGAAGGTCGGCGAGATCAAGAGCACGAAGAAGGGCGTGACGGTGGCCTACACCAACGCCAAGGGCGAGGCGCAGGACCTGGCCGTCGACAAGCTCATCGTCTCCATCGGCCGTGTGCCGAACACCACCGGCCTCAACGCCGAGGCCGTGGGCCTGAAGCTGGACGAGCGCGGCGCCGTCGTCGTCGACGACGCATGCCGCACCAACCTGCCGGGCGTCTGGGCCGTGGGCGACGTGGTGCGTGGCCCGATGCTGGCGCACAAGGCGGAAGAAGAAGGCGTGGCGGTGGCCGAGCGCATCGCTGGCCAGCATGGCCACGTCAACTTCAACACCATCCCCTGGGTCATCTACACCAGCCCGGAGATCGCCTGGGTCGGCCAGACCGAGCAGCAGCTGAAGGCCGCGGGCCGTGCCTACAAGGCCGGCACCTTCCCCTTCATGGCCAACGGCCGTGCACGGGCGCTGGGCGACACCACCGGCATGGTGAAGTTCCTGGCCGATGCGGCGACCGACGAGATCCTCGGTGTGCACATCGTCGGCCCGATGGCCAGCGAACTGATCAGCGAAGCCGTGGTGGCGATGGAGTTCAAGGCCAGCAGCGAAGACATCGCACGCATCTGCCACGCCCACCCCTCGTTGAGCGAAGCGACGAAGGAAGCCGCACTGGCCGTCGACAAGCGCACGCTGAACTTCTAGCGTGGGCGTTCGCGCGCTCTACGACGCCACGCTGGCCGAGCGGGGCTACAAGGCCGACGACGCGCAACTGCGCGCTGTCGGCGCGCTGGAGCGCTGCGAAAACGAGTGGGCGGCCTACAAGGCCAGACGCAGCAACGCGGTGACCAAGCTGCTGGTGCGGCCGCCGATCCCGCGTGGTGTCTACATGTACGGCGGTGTCGGCCGCGGCAAGAGCTTCCTGATGGACTGCTTTTTCCAGGCCGTGCCGCTGACACGCAAGACACGGCTGCACTTCCACGAGTTCATGCGCGAGGTGCACCGCGAGCTGCAGGAGCTGAAGGGCACCGTCAACCCGCTGGACGAACTCGGCAAGCGCATCGCACGCCGTTTCCGGCTGATCTGCTTCGACGAGTTCCATGTCGCCGACGTCACCGACGCGATGATCCTGCACCGGCTGCTGGACGCCTTGTTCGCCAACCGCGTCAGCATCGTCACGACCTCCAACTTCCACCCCGACGGGCTGTACCCGAACGGCCTGCACCGCGACCGCATCCTGCCGGCCATCGAGCTGCTGAAGGCCAAACTGGAGGTGGTCAATGTTGACGCGGGCGTCGACTACCGCCAGCGCACGCTGCAGCATGTGGCGCTCTACCACTGCCCGCTGGACGAGGCGGCCGACGCCGCGATGCAGCAGGCCTTCGAGCAGCTGGCCGAGGCACGCGACGAAGACCCGGTGCTGCACATCGAACACCGCGAACTGCGGGCGCACCGGCGTGCCGGCGGTGTGGTCTGGTTCGATTTCAAGCAGCTCTGCGGCGGCCCACGCTCGCAGAACGACTATCTCGAGATCGCCTCGCGGTTCCACACCGTGCTGCTGTCGGGCGTGCCGCAGATGTCGCCGCGCCTGGCCAGCGAAGCGCGGCGTTTCACCTGGCTGGTCGACGTGCTGTACGACAGGCGCGTCAAGCTCATCCTGTCGGCGGCCTCGCCGCCCGAGCAGCTGTACACCGAAGGCCCGCTGGCCCACGAGTTTCCGCGCACCGTGTCGCGGCTGCACGAGATGCAGTCGGCCGAGTTCCTGGCCCTGGAACGGCGCGACGTCGATACGTCGCTGACATGACCCCCCCCGGAGCGACCTGCGGTCGCCTCCCCCCCGGGGGGGGGACGCCAGCGGCCCGGCAAAGCCGGCTCCGCGGCGCCTGCTGGGCCGCTGCTGTCCTGGGCCCGCTGGTTTGCGCCCCGGCGGCTTGGGCCAACGACGACATCGCGGCCGAGCGGGAACGCATCACCACCGAGCGCCGGGCCATCGAAGCGGCGTTTGCCGACGAAGCCGCCGCCTGCCGCCAGCGGTTTGTCGTCACGCCCTGTGTCGATGCCGTGCGCCGCCGCCAGCGCGAGGCCCTGGAACCGCTGCGCCAGCAGGAACTGCTGCTGGTGCAGGACGAACGCCAGCGCCGTGCTGCGCAGCGTGCCGGTGCCGTCGAAACACGGCAGGCGGAGATTGCGGCGCGTGGGCCGGCGTCGCCGGCCGCCGTTGCGGCACCGCGGGCC
>JBASTF010000931.1:0-1742 GCA_049274755.1 Rubrivivax sp.
CTTCGAGCCCGAACTGCCGCTGGCCTTCGACGCGCCCCCCGAGTCCGCCCTATGATGGCTGCCATGGCACTCCGGCATCTTGCGCCCTTGTTGCTGCTGGCCGCCGCCGCGGCGGCACCGGCGGCGACGCTGCAGTTCACGATCACCGGCGCCGACGGCAAACCGGCCGCCGACACCGTGGTGCTGGTGACGCCGACCAGCCCCTTCACGATGCCGCCACCGCCGGAACCGGCCCTGCTGGTGCAGAAGGACTCGCGCTTCGTGCCCTACGTCACCGTGGTGCCGCTCGGCGCCACCGTGCGTTTTGTCAACCGCGACAGCTACGACCACCACGTGCGTTCGCAGCCCGGTGGGCCGCTGGGTTCGGTGGCGCCGGCCAAGCAGTTCGAGTTCCGCCTCGCGCGGGCACGCGGCAACGTCGAGGCCAGCGCCGAGCTGAAGGCCGACGTGGCCGGCACCGTGCTGCTGGGCTGCCACCTGCACAACGCGATGCGCGGCCACCTCTTCATCAGCACCACCCCCTGGTTCGCCATCACCGACGACAACGGCCGCGCCAGCGTCGCCGGCCTGCCCGAGGGCCAGGTCGACCTGCGTGTCTGGCACCCCGACCAGCTGATCGAGCAGCCGGCGCTGCGCCAGCAGCTGGCCGGCACCGGCAACCTCGAGACGCGGCTGAACTTCACGCCGCGCAAGCGCCCGCCGCCGCGCCCCCAGCCCAAGGGCGAATACGACTTCTGAGGCCGCACCGGAGCCCCGACGATGATGCGCCGCCTGCTGTGCCTGCTGAGCCTGCTGCTCGCCACCGTCGCCGCCCCGGCCCAGACCGCCGACGACACGCTGTACCGCGCGCTCGGCGCCCAGGACGGCATCTCGGCGCTGATGCTCGACTTCGTCGCCCGGCTGAAGACCGACGCCCGCATCGGCCACTTCTTCAAGGACACGAATGCGAAGTACCTGGCCGAGCAGTTGCGCGACCAGGTCTGTGAACTCGCCGGCGGCCCCTGCAGACTCGACGGGCCGTCGATGAAAAAGGCCCACGAGGACATGAAGATCGGTTCGGCCGACTTCAACCGCCTCGTCGAACTGCTGCAGCAGGCCATGGAGCAGCGTGGCCTGCCGTTCGGCGTGCAGAACCGGCTGCTGGCGCGGCTGGCGCCGATGCACCGCGAGATCGTCAACCAGCCCTGAGCCGGGCACCGGCATAGACTCGGCGCCATGGCTGGTGCAGGCGATCTGAGGTTCCCGTCCATCGAGGGCCTGCGCGCCTTCGAGGCCGCGGCGCGGCTGGGCACCTTCGAACGTGCGGCCGACGAACTGCATGTCACGGCCAGCGCCGTCAGCAAGCGGGTGGCGACGCTGGAAGAGCTGCTGGGCACACCGCTGTTCACCCGCGCCGGCAAGGCCTTGCAGCTGACCGCCGTCGGCCGCGAATACCTGCAGCAGGTGGGCGCGGCGCTGGGCCTGCTGGCGGCGATGACGCAGCATCGGCGTGCAGCGCAGCAACTGCAGCGGCTGCGCGTGACATCGCCGCCGACCTTTGCGCGCCAGATCCTGGTGCCGCGGCTGCAGTCCTTCACCGACGCCCACCCCGAGATCGAGCTCGAGGTCGTGCTGTCGATTCCCTTCCTGGCGCAGCAGAACGGCGACACCGATGTCGAGGTGCGCCATGGCGACCCGCAGGAAGCCGGTGGCCGGCCGCTGCTGCACGACCGCCTGCACCCGATGGCCGCGCCGTCGCTGCT
>JBASTF010000932.1:0-5259 GCA_049274755.1 Rubrivivax sp.
ACCCAGGCCCTGGTGGACTGGAGCAACATGCAGCCGCCCAGCGACACCGGTGAACCGCTGGACGTGGCGAAGGCGGTGCCGCCGGTCAGCGACAGCGACGAGCCGGCGCTGATCCGCTGAAGCCTTCAGCCCAGGCGCCGCGACAAGGCCGCCGCCAGCACGGCGGCGGCTTCGTCCCAGCCGGCGTCGACGCCGAGGCAACGCAGGTCCACCGTCTTCAGCCCGCGGTAGCCGCAGGGGGCTATGCGGGTGTAGGGTTCCAGGTCCATCGCCACGTTCAGCGCCACCCCGTGGTAGCTGCAGTGGTTGCTGATCTTGATGCCCAGCGCAGCGATCTTGCCCAGGCCCTCGAACGGGTCGTCGGCACCGGGCTGCAGCACGGCGTGGCCGAAGGGATCGGCCAGCCGCACGTAGATGCCCGGCGCGCTGCGCACACGGTGGCCGGTGACACCGAAGTGCAACAGCGTGTCCAGCACCGCGGCCTCGATGCGGAACACGTATTCTTTGACGTAGATGGACAGGCGCCGCAGGTCCAGCAGCGGATAGGCCACCACCTGGCCCGGCCCGTGGTAGGTGACCTGGCCACCGCGGTTGGTGCGCAAGACGGCGATGCCGCCGGCACCCAGCACATGTTCGTCGCGCCCGGCCACCCCTTGCGTGAACACCGGCGGATGTTCCACGAGCCAGAGTTCGTCGGCGGTTTCGGGGCTGCGTGCGGCCGTGAAGGCACGCATCGCAGCTTCGGTCTCGGCGTAGTCGCGCCGGCCCAGGGTCATCACCTGCATGGGCGAAAGTTTAGGCGTATCGTCGCCGGCACGATGACGCGGCCCCTGTTGTCCCTGCTGCTGGCCACGCTGCTGGCCGCTGCCGTCGCACCTGCGTTCGCCGCCGACGACGACGCGGCACTGCGCAACGAACTCGACCGTGCCGTCATCGCCTACGAAAGCGGCCATCTCGAGACTGCGCGCAAGGCCTTCGAGTCGCTGGCGCGGCGCCAGCTGCCGGCCGCCCGCTACAACCTGGCGGTGATGCACCTGCGCGGCGAGGTGCCCAAGCCCGACCGCAAGCTCGCACGCAGATTGCTGACGCAAGCGGCCGAAGGCGGCTTCGTCACTGCGCAGTTCATGCTCGGCCATGCGCTGGAGAACGGCGACCTCGGCCCACGCGACCTGGCCTCGGCGCTGCGCTGGTACGCAGTGGCGGCAACCGCCGGCAGCGTCGACGCCCAGGTGGCGATGGGCACGGCCTTCTACCTGGGCCGCGGCCAGCCGCGCGACATGGCGCAGGCGGCGCAGTGGTTCCGCGAAGCCGCCAAGGGCGGCGACGTCGGTGCGCAATACCTGCTGGCCTCGTTGTACGAACATGGCGACGGCGTCGAACGCGACCTGCGGCTGGCGCGCTACTGGTACGGCGTCGCAGCGAAAAACGGCGACGAGGCGGCACCGGGCAAGCTGAAGGAAATCGACACGCTGCTGGCCCCGGGCAGCTGACGCTGCGGCTGGCATGCCGCATGCATGGCTGTGGCCACGATGTCGGCCACCACATCCCTCGCCCACGACTGGCTCGACGACGGCCATGCGCTGGTTGCCGGGCCTTGTTCGTTGCGCTGGCGGCACTGGCCGTCGTGGAACCGCTGCGGGTGCTGCAGTCGGTGCTGGGAGCGCTGGCGATCAGTGCGATCCTGGTGCTGAACCACAAGCCGGGGCGTTACCTCGGCGTGTGACTACAGCACCACCTTCACCATCGGGTGCGTGCTCAGCGTGCGGTAGAGCGCGTCGAGCTGTTCGCGGCTGGTGGCGGTGACGGTGATCGTCAGCCCCAGGTAGTTGCCACCCTTGCTGGGCCGGCGCTCCAGGCGCCCGGCATGGAAACCGGGGTCGAACTGCAGCGCCACCGCGACGATGGCCTCTTCGAAGCCCTCGACGGCAGCGCCCATCACCTTGATCGGGAAGTCGCTGGGGTACTCGATCAGGCTTTGTTCGGGCGGGATGTCCATCGCTTGCGGCCTCAGATCGACATCGTGCGCTTGGCGCGCTGGTAGGCCTCGTACAGGCGTGCGTACACCGGGCCCGGCTTGCCGCGCAGCGCCCCGTGGCCCACCGGCTCGCCGTCGATGCGTGTGACCGGCAGCACTTCCTTGGTCGCCGAACTCAGCAGCACCTCGTCGGCGGCACGCACATCGGCTTCTGTGAGGGGCCGCAGGTTGTAGGCCACACCGCAGTCTTCGCAGAGCTCGCGCAGCAGCTCGACGCGGATGCCTTCCAGCACATGTTCACTCTTCGGCGGCCCCAGCAGCGCGCCTTCGTGCACGATCCAGACGTTGCTGGCCGAGGCCTCGGTGAGGTGGCCGTCGCGGAACATGATGGTTTCGAGGGCGCCATGGTCGGCCGAGAGCTGGCGTGCCATCACGTTGCCGAGCAGGCTGATGCTCTTGATGTCGCCGCGTTCCCAGCGGAAGTCACGTGCCGTCGTGCAGGCCACGCCGGCATGACGCTGCTCGGCGGTGGCCGGCTTCATCGGGTTGGCGGTCATGAACACCGTCGGCACGATGCCGGCCGGCATCACATGGTCACGCGGCGCCACGCCGCGCGTGATCTGGATGTAGACCAGCTGCTCCTCGGCGCCCTTCTGCTCGAACAACCGCTGCATCAGCTCGCGGCACATCGCCAGCCACTGCTCGCGGGTGTGCGGGTTGGCGATGCGCACCTTGACCAGGCTGCGCTCCAGCCGCGCCATGTGTTCGTCGAAGCGGAACAAACGCCGGCCGTAGACCGGCACCACCTCGTAGATGCCGTCGCCGAAGATGAAACCCCGGTCCAGCACCGAGATCCTGGCCTCGTCGACGCGGCCGATCTCGCCGTTCAGGTAACACAGGGTGTCGGGCAGGGGCAGCTGGCTCATGATGGATGACAGGTTACTTGATCCACAGACGGATGGCGTCCCAGGCGCGGCCGAACAGCCCCGCCAGGTCCACCGGCTCCAGCACCACCAGCGGCACGCTGGCAATCGCCGCGCCGCCGGCCGTGGCCACCTTCAGCGTGCCGACACGCTGGCCTTGGGTCAGCGGCGCCACCAGCGGGTCGGTGCGTTCCAGCGTCGTCTTCAGCTTGTCGCCTTCGCCCTTGGGCACGCTGACGTAGATGGCACCCGGCGCGCCCAGCCTGGCCTCGGGCTTGGCGCCCTTCCACACCGGCACCGTGGCCACGGCCTTGCCGGCTTCGAACAGGCGCACGGCGTCCCAGGCGGCCCAGCCCCAATTCAGCAGCTTCTGGCTTTCCGAGGCCCGGGCCTCGCGCGACGAGGTGCCCATCACCACGCTGAGCAGGCGGCGCTTGCCGTTGGGCATGTCGCGCGCGGCGCTGGCCACCAGGCAGTAGCCGGCGGCCTCGGTGTAGCCGGTTTTCATGCCGTCGACGCTGGGGTCGCGGCCCAGCAGCATGTTGCGGTTGTCCTGCTTGATGTTGTTGTAGCTGTAGTTGCGCAGCGAGTAGATCGGATAGAAGTTCGGGTGGTCCTGGATGATCTTCGCGGCGATGAAGGCGATGTCGCGTGCGCTGGTCTGGTGGCCGGGCTCGGTCAAGCCTTCGACGTTCTTGAACTTCGTGTTTTTCAGGCCCCAGGCCGCGGCCTGCGTGTTCATCTGCGCGACGAAGGTCTCGACGCTGCCCGACACGGCTTCGGCCAGCGCGATGCTGGCGTCGTTGCCGCTTTGCACGATCATGCCGCGCAGCAGTTCCTCGACCTTCGGGGTCATCGTCGTGTCGATGAACATCAGCGAACCGCCGAGCTTGCGCTGGTCCCAGGCACGCTTGCTCACGCTGATCGGCTGCTCCAGCGACAGCTTCTTGTCGCGGATGGCGTTGAACACCAGGTAGGCCGTCATCAGCTTGGTCAGCGAGGCCGGTTCGGCCGGCGCATCGGCATCGCGTTCGGCCAGCACCTGGTTGCTGGCCAGGTCGACCAGGATGTACTGGCGGGCCGCAATCTCCGGCGGCTGCGGGGTCTGGGCGGAAACGGCCGCGGCGCACAGGGCGGCACAGACAAAAACAAACAGGGATTTCATCAGGAGAGGTGCCGCGGCAGCGCCGCGACGATCAGTTGCTTGAGCAGCGGCAGCTGCCCGTGGAAAAAATGGCCGGCACCGGGCACCACGGTCACCGGCAGGGCCTGCGGCCGCGCCCAGTCGAGCACGGCGGCCAGTGGCACCACATCGTCGGCTTCGCCCTGCACCACCAGCGTGGCTTGTGACACCGGCGCGGCGACAAAGTTCACAACGGCCGGCGCCACCAGCAGCAGGCGCTCGACACCGGCCGTGCGCGCCGCCGCCTGCGTGGCCACGTAGCCGCCGAACGAAAAACCGCCCAGCAGCAGCGGCAGCGTGCCCTCGCGCTGCGCGGCGACGACGGCCAGTGCGTCGTCGACCTCGCCACGGCCTTCGTCCCAGCTGCCTTGCGAAGCGCCGATGCCACGGAAGTTGAAGCGCACGGCGCGGTAGCCCTGCTGCACGCAGGCCCGTGCGAGCGTCTGCACGACCTTGTTGTCCATCGTGCCGCCATGCAGCGGGTGCGGGTGGCACAACACGGCCACGCCGCGCACGCCGGCGGGTTCATCGATGGCCACCTCGATCTCGCCAGCCGGGCCGGCGATCGACAGGCGCCGCGTTTGACTGTTCATCGCCCGACCGTCGGCGGCAGCAGCAGCCGCTCGACGACGCGGCCGTGTTTCAGGTGCGACTCGACGATCTCGTCGATGTCGTGCTGGTCGACGAAGGTGTACCAGGTCTCCTCGGGGTAGACCACGGCCACCGGGCCGCCGGCGCAGCGGTCCAGGCAGCCGGCCTTGTTGACACGCACACCACCCGGCCCCGCCAGCCCTTCACCCTTCACACGCGCCTTGCAGTGGTCGAAGCTGGCCTGCGCGTCGTGCTGCGCACAGCTGGCTTCCCCGTTCTTGCGCTCGTTGAGGCAGAAGAAGATGTGGTGCTTGTAGTAGCTCATTGCTGCGATTGTAGGCAGCGGGGGTTCAGCGATCCCGGCCCAGCCGCGACAGCAGCCACAGCATGGCCACATAGGGCCAGAGCCAGCCGATCCATTGCGCCAGCCCATGGAAGCGCACGAAGCGCCCCTGCTCCCAGGACTGCAGGCTGAGCGCGAAATAGGGGTCGGCCGGCGCCTGCGCCACCAGCATCACCAGGCCGGTGAGTGCCACCAGGGCCAGGCCGGCGGCCACACGCCGGCCCAGCGGCGCCAGCAGCAAGGC
>JBASTF010000933.1:0-3267 GCA_049274755.1 Rubrivivax sp.
GAGCGCCAGGGGCAGGGCGCGCGGCGCGGCAGAATGCGCGCTCGCCGCGTGCCATGGGGCCGCGGCCGTGATGTTGTTGTTGCCGCCGCATGACCGACCAACTGTCCCTGATTCCTCCCGCCGCCGACGAACCCACCGACCGCCTGGCGCTGGCCGACTACGCCGAACGCGCCTATCTCGAATACGCACTCAGCGTCGTCAAGGGGCGTGCGCTGCCCGATGTCTGCGACGGCCAGAAGCCGGTGCAGCGCCGCATCCTGTACGCGATGCAACGCATGGGCCTGGCGTACTCGGGCACAGGCAACAGCGGCGCACCGAAGCCGGTGAAAAGCGCCCGCGTCGTCGGCGACGTGCTGGGCCGCTACCACCCGCATGGCGACACCGCGGCCTACGACGCGCTGGTGCGCATGGCCCAGGGTTTCAGCCAGCGTTACCCGCTGATCGACGGCCAGGGCAACTTCGGCAGCCGCGACGGCGACGGTGCCGCGGCGATGCGCTACACCGAGGCCCGCCTGGCGCCGATCGCCCGGCTGCTGCTCGACGAGATCGACGAAGGCACGGTCGACTTCCAGCCCAACTACGACGGCAGCACCGAAGAGCCGAAGCAATTGCCGGCTCGGTTGCCGTTTGTGCTGCTGAACGGCGCTTCCGGCATCGCCGTGGGCCTGGCCACCGAGGTGCCCAGCCACAACCTGCGTGAAGTGGCAGCGGCGGCGGTGGCGCTGATCCGCGACGACAAACTGTCCGACGACGAACTCTTCGCCCTGCTGCCCGGCCCCGACTTCCCCGGCGGCGGCCAGCTCATCAGCAGCGCGGCCGAAATCCGCGCCGCCTACGGCAGCGGCCGCGGCAGCCTGAAGCTGCGCGCGCGCTGGGCCATCGAAGACCTGGCGCGTGGCCAGTGGCAGCTGGTGGTGAACGAACTGCCGCCCGGCACCAGCGCGCAAAAGGTGCTGGAAGAGATCGAGGAACTGACCAACCCCAAGATCAAGACCGGCAAGAAGGCACTCGGCACCGAGCAGGTGCAGTTGAAGCAGACGGTGCTGGCGGTGCTGGACGCGGTGCGCGACGAGTCGAGCAAGGACGCACCGGTGCGCCTGGTGTTCGAGCCCAAGAGCCGTGCCGTCGAACAGCAGGAACTCGTCACCACGCTGCTGGCCCACACCAGCCTGGAAAGCACGGCGCCGCTGAACCTCACCGTCATCGGCATCGACGGCCGGCCGGTGCAGAAGAGCCTGCGCCAGATGCTGGTGGAATGGGTGCAGTTCCGCCAGGCCACGGTGCAGCGGCGCACCCGGCACCGGCTGGACAAGGTGCTGGACCGCATCCACATCCTCGAAGGCCGGCAGCTGGTGCTGCTGAACATCGACGAGGTCATCCGCATCATCCGCAACGCCGACGAACCCAAGCCGGCGCTGATCGAACGCTTCCGGCTCAGCGAGCGCCAGGCCGAGGACATTCTCGAGATCCGGCTGCGCCAGCTGGCGCTGCTGGAGGCGATCAGGATCGAGCAGGACTTGAAGGACTTGCGCGAGCAGCAGGCGAAGCTGGAGGACATCCTCGGCAGCGCCGCGGCGCTGAAGCGCACGGTGATCAAGGAGATCGAAGCCGATGCCAAGGCCTGTGGCGACGAGCGCCGCACGCTGATCCAGGAAGAGCGGCGTGTCGTCGCCGAGATCAAGGTCGTCGACGAAGCGGTCACCGTCGTCGTCAGCCTCAAGGGCTGGGTGCGGGCGCTGAAGGGCCACGAGATCGACCCGGCAGCCCTGGCCTTCAAGGCCGGTGACGCGCTTTACGGCTGTTTCCCCTGCCGCAGCGTCGACACGCTCTTGGTCTTCGGCAGCAATGGGCGTGTCTACAGCGTTGCCGCGGCCGGCCTGCCGGGCGGGCGCGGCGACGGTGTGCCGATCACGACCCTGGTCGACCTGGAAGCCGGCACGCAGGTCGCCCACAGCTGGGCCGGCGCCGCCGACAGCGTGCTGCTGCTGGCCAACACCGGCGGTTTCGGCCTGCTGGCCCAGGCTGGTGACATGCATGGCCGCAACCGCGGCGGCAAGGCCTTCCTGACGCTGGACGACAGCGACCGCCTGCTGCCGCCGGTGGCCGTGGCTGCAAGCCACCGCCAGGTGGCTTGCCTGGCGCTGGACGGGCGGCTGCTGGTGTTTGCGCTCGACGAACTGAAGCGCCAGGCCAATGGCGGCAAGGGGCTGACGCTGATGGACGTGGATGCCAAGGCGCCGCTGCTGTCGGTGGCCAGCTGCGACCAGGTGCTGCAGGTGCTGGGCACCGGCCGCGGCCAGAAACCGCGTGAAGACGACCTGAAGGGCGCGGCCCTGGCCGGCCATGTGGGCAAACGGGCGCGCAAGGGCCACAAGGTCGAAGGGTTCCAGAAGGTGTTGCGTGTGCTCGCCGGTTGAGCGCCCATCGGCGTGAACTTGTGCGCGGCACTCCCCCGCAACCCGGGGAGGCTGCCCCGGGTTGCGGGGTGACGGCGGGAACCGGCGCCGATAAGGTGCGAAGCATCACCACCGCAGCGGCTGCCGGCCGCGAAAGAGAAGAACCATGCTCCGCACCTTCGCCCTGCGTGCCGCCGCTGCCGCCGCCCTCGCCGGCAGCACCATCGCCGCCCAGGCTGGCACGATGACGCTGACCAACTACACCTACAGCAACGGCAACAACGTCTCGGTGTCCAACCCCGCGTACAGCGGCGCAGCCGGCGGCTTCAGCGGCACGCTCAGCGGCTTCGGCTCGGCCTTCGACGGCCCGGTCAGCACCTACTGCGTGGACCTTGGCCAGTTCTTCAACTTCGGCGTCGCCTACACCGACTACACGCTGGTCACAGCCCTGTCCAACTTCGGCAGCGTGAAGGCCGCGGCGCTGGGCAAGCTGCTGAGCTACGTGTTCGACGGCAACCTGTTCGGCAGCACCGGCGCCGCCTACCGCGACGACCTGTCGACCTCGCTGCAGGTCGCCATCTGGAACATCGTCTACGACACCGACACCAGCCTGAACGCTGCCGTCGGCGCCACCTTCAGCGACACCAGCGTCTACAAGGACGGCAACGCCAACTTCCTGGGCGCCAACTCGCTGCTGGCGAATTCAGCGTCCTACAGCGGCGGCTCGAACTACAGCCTGTACGTGCTGAAGTCGGCCAGCTACCAGGACCAGCTGTTCTGGAAGACCAGCACCGTGCCCGAGCCGGCGAGCATGGCCCTGGCCGCGCTGGCCCTGGGCGCTGCCGGGCTGGCTTCGCGCCGCCGCAAGGCC
>JBASTF010000934.1:0-4029 GCA_049274755.1 Rubrivivax sp.
GCCACCGGCGGCGGCAACTGCAGCAGTTGCGCCACCACGGCCACGGCAAGCACCTCGGGTTGCTTGCCGACGATGCCTGGCACGCCGATCGGGCAGGTCAGCCGCGCCAGCGCCTCGGGCGCGACGCCGCGGGCTTCGAAGCGGTGCAGGAAACGCGCGCGTTTGGTCTTCGAGCCGATCAGCCCCAGGTAGGCGAAGTCACCGCGGCGCAGCACGGCTTCGGTGATGCGCTGGTCCAGTTCGTGGCTGTGTGTCAGCACCAGGAAGGCGCCGCCCGGCGCGGCATGGGCCACCTCGGCCTCGACGCTGTCGACGCAGACCCGCTCGATGTGTGCAGCGCTCGGCGCCTTCGGGAATTCTTCGTCGCGTTCGTCGATCCACTGCACCCGGCAGGCAATGCCTTCGAGCAGTTGCACGATGGCACGGCCGACATGGCCGGCGCCGTAGAGCTGCAGCACAAAACGTGGCGGCGGCGCCTCCCAGTCACCCGGGCGCGCCGCGACCAGCGGCGTGAAACGCAGTGTCAGTGCACCGCCGCAGCACTGGCCCAGCGTGGGCCCCAGCGCAATGGCCTGCTCCTGGGCCATGGCCTCGCCGCGCAGCAGCGCACGGGCATCGGCGATCGCACGCAGTTCCAGATGTCCCCCGCCGATGGTGCCGACGACCTGCTGCGCCGCCACCAGCATGCGTGTGCCGGTTTCGCGCGGCACCGAACCGCGGTGCGCCGCGACCTCGACGACCACCGCCGGCCGGCCTTCGGCCAGCCACAGCAAGGCGCTGCTGTGCAGGTTCACGCCACCGCCCCGGCCGCCTTGGCCAGGTTCACGGCATTGATCGCGTTCAGGATGGCTTCGCTGGTGGCCGGCGCCTGCAGCGGCGGATCGACGCGGTGTTCGCCGACGGCCGACACCGCATCGCGGATCGCGAAGAACACCGAAAACGGCAGCAGCAGCGGCGGCTCGCCAACGGCCTTGCTGCGGTGGATGCTGTCCTTCACGTTGGGCCGGTCGAACAGCGCCACACGGAAATCGGCCGGGCAGTCGTTGGCGGTGGGGATCTTGTAGGTGCTGGGCGCATGTGTCGTCAGCAGGCCGCTCTGCGGGTGCCAGACCAGTTCCTCCATCGTCAGCCAGCCCATGCCCTGGATGAAAGCGCCTTCGACCTGGCCGATGTCGACCGCCGGGTTCAGCGAGGTGCCCACGTCGTGCAACAGGTCGGCACGCAGCAGCTTCCACTCGCCGGTGAGTGTGTCCACCAGCACCTCGCTGGCGGCCGCGCCGTAGGCGAAGTAGTAGAAGGGGTTGCCCTGCATCGTCTGCCGGTCCCAGCTCAGCCCCGGCGTTGCGTAGAAGCCGTCGCTCCACAGCTGCACACGGGCCAGGTAGGCCTGCTGCACCAGTTCGACCCAGGGCAGGCCGGCATGCTGCGGGTGCTGGGCCTTGAAACCTTCCAGCCGTTCGCGCAACTGGCGCGCGGCGTCCTGCGCCGCCTTGCCGTTGAGGTCGCTGCCGGTGCTGGCCGCGGTGGCCGAGGTGTTGGCGATCTTCTGCGTGTCGGTGGCCGTCACGCGCACGGCGTCGAACGGCACACCGAGCTCCTGCGCCACCACCTGGGCCACCTTGGTGTTCAGGCCCTGGCCCATCTCGGTGCCGCCATGGTTCACCAGCACCGAACCGTCGGTGTAGACATGCACCAGCGCGCCGGCCTGGTTCAGGTGCACGACGTTGAACGAGATGCCGAACTTCAGCGGCGTCAGCGCCAGGCCCTTCTTCAGCACCGGGCTCGTGGCATTGAACGCCGCCACGGCGGCCCGGCGCGCCTGGTAGTCGCTGCTGGTTTCCAGCTGCGCCACCAGCGGTTCGAGGATGTTGTCCTCCACCAGCTGGCCATAGGGTGTGACGTTGTTCGTGTCGACGCCGTAGAAGTTGGCGCGGCGCACCGCCAGCGGGTCGCGGCCCAGGCGGCGCGCCACGCTGTCCATCACGCTCTCGATGGCGATGGCGCCTTGCGGGCCACCGAAACCGCGGAAGGCCGTGTTGCTCTGCGTGTTGGTCTTGCCCGAGAACCCGTGCATCGCCACATGCGGCAGCCAATACGCGTTGTCGAAGTGGCACAGCGCACGGGTCATCACCGGGCCCGAGAGGTCGGCCGAATGGCCGGCGCGGCTGACCATCGTGACCTCGGCACCGAGGATGCGGCCCTCGTCGTCGTGGCCCACCTCCACCTCGTAGTGGAAACAGTGGCGGCGGCCGGTGACGAGGAAGTCGTCGTCGCGGTCCAGCCGCAGCTTCACGGGGCGCTGCAGCTTCGCGGCCGCAACGGCGGCGATGCAGGCGAACTGCGCCGACTGCGATTCCTTGCCGCCGAAGCCGCCGCCCATGCGCCGGCACTCCACCTGCACCGCATGGGCCGACCGGTGCAGCGCATGGGCCACCAGGTGCTGCATCTCGCTGGGGTGCTGCGTCGAGCAGTACACCTTCATGCCACCGGCTTCCTGCGGCACGGCGTAGGAGATCTGGCCTTCCAGGTAGAACTGCTCCTGGCCGCCAACGTCGAACGTGGTCTTGAAGCGCTGCGGCGCCGCATCGATGGCGGCACGGGCTTCACCGCGCAGCAAATGCATCGGCGGCACCACGTACTGCTGCGCGGCATGGGCTTGCTGCGGCGTCAGGAGGGGCGGCAGCGGCTCGGCCTGGATCACCGCCTTGGCCAGGGCTGCGGCACGGCGCGCGGCCTCGCGTGTGCGCGCGATGACGGCAAACACCGGCTGGCCGAGATAGCGCAGCGTGGCGCCGGGTTCGCCGGCGAGGATGGGCTCGTCGTGCACCAGCGCGCCGCAGTCGTTGGCACCCGGGATGTCGGCCGCCGTGAAGACGCCGACGACACCGGGCATGGCACGCAGCCGTTCGAGATCGATGCCCCGCAGCATCCCATGCGCCACCGGCGACAGGCCCAAAGCGGCGTGCAGCGTGCCGGCCAGTTCGGGCAGGTCGTCGGTGTAGGGCGCGGCACCGGCCACATGCAGCGCGGCCGACTCGTGCGGGCGCGAGACGCCGGCCACACGGTGCGGCAGCGGCAGTTCCACAGGCTTGTTCATGCACGAACCTCCCGGTTCCAGACACTGACGGCAGCCTCGGGCAGCGGCGCGTCGGTGCGTGTTTCCAGCCACAGCCGCTGCAGCAGATTCTGCGCCACCTGCAGCCGGTACGCGGCGCTGGCGCGCATGTCGCTCAGCGGCTTGAAGTCGCTGGCCAGCGCGGCCTTGGCGGCATCGACGGTCGCCTGCGTCCAGGGCTGGCCGACGACGGCGGCTTCGGCCTGTGCCGCGCGGCGCACGGTGGCCGCCATGCCGCCGTAGGCGAAGCGGGCGGCCTTGACGACACCCCCATCGAGTTCGAGCGCCAGCGCGGCGCAGACGGCCGAGATGTCGCTGTCGAAACGTTTGCTGATCTTGTAGGCCCGCACCTGGGCGGCCTGCGACAGCGGCACTTCCAGGCCCCGCACGAACTCGCCGGGTTCGAGGCGGTTTTTCATGTAGTCGACGTAGAAGTCAGCGAGCGGCAAACGCCGCACGGCCTCACCACGCTGCAGCACGATGCGGCTGTCCAGCGCGATCAGCACCGGCGCCGAATCGCCGATCGGCGAACCGTTGGCGACGTTGCCACCCATCGTGCCGGCCTGGCGGATCGGCAGCGACGCAAACCGCAGCCACACATCGCGCAGCGAAGGCCACAACGCCACCAGCGCCTGCCAGGCCGTTTCCAGCGACGCGGCAGCGCCGATCTGCAGCACACCGCCGGCCACCGCCACGGTCTTCAGTTCGTCGACGCCGCCAATGAAGATCAGCGTGTCGAGCTCGCGGAACTGCTTGGTCACCCACAAGCCCATGTCGGTGCTGCCGGCCAGCACACGGGCCTGGGGCTGGGCCAGGCGCAGCGCGGCGAACTCGGCCAGCGTGCGCGGCGCATGGAAACCGGCGCCGGTGTGCAGCGGCGCATCGGCCTGCAGCGACTGCAGCGCAGCCACCGC
>JBASTF010000935.1:0-3220 GCA_049274755.1 Rubrivivax sp.
CCCGCTGTGCCGAAGCCGCCACGTGCGCCGTTCGACTGGCGTGCCTTCTGGCTGGCCGTGCTGCCGCCGGTGTTCGGCCTGGGCCTGCTGATCGGCATCTGGGGCCTGCTGACGCAGAACAGCACCAGCTTCCCGACGCCCAGGCTCACCTTCGAAGCGGCCGTGAAGCTGTTCGCCGACCCGTTCTACCGCAACGGGCCCAACGACCAGGGCATCGGCTGGAACATCCTGTTCTCGCTGGAACGTGTGGCCGTCGGCTTCGGCATGGCGGCGGCGGTGGGCATCCCGATGGGTTTCATGATCGGCCGCTTCACCTTCCTGAGCCGCATGCTGAACCCGCTGATCAGCCTGCTGCGCCCGGTGTCGCCGCTGGCCTGGCTGCCGATCGGCCTGCTGGTGTTCAAGAGCGCCAACCCGGCGGCGATCTGGACCATCTTCATCTGCAGCATCTGGCCGATGATCATCAACACCGCCGTCGGTGTGCAGCGTGTGCCGCAGGACTACCTGAACGTCGCGCGGGTGCTGAACCTCAGCGAGTGGAAGGTCATCACGAAGATCCTGTTCCCCGCGGTGCTGCCCTACATGCTGACCGGCGTGCGCCTGTCGGTGGGCACGGCCTGGCTGGTCATCGTCGCGGCCGAGATGCTGACCGGCGGCGTCGGCATCGGCTTCTGGGTCTGGGACGAGTGGAACAACCTCAACGTCAAGCACATCATCATCGCGATCTTCGTGATCGGCATCGTGGGCCTGCTGCTCGAGCAACTGCTCGTCACCATCGCCAAGAGGTTCAGCTATGACGAGCACTGAGTTCATCAAGGTCGAAAACGCCGAGATGGTGTTCGAGACCAAGAAGGGCCGCTTCCATGCGCTGCGTGAGATCGACCTCTCGGTGGCCCAAGGCGAGTTCATCACGCTGATCGGCCACTCGGGCTGCGGCAAGAGCACCTTGCTGAACCTGATCGCCGGGCTGCTGAAGCCCAGCAGCGGCGTGCTGCTGTGCGACAACCGCGAGATCAACGCGCCGGGGCCGGAGCGGGCCGTCGTGTTCCAGAACCACTCGCTGCTGCCCTGGCTGAGCTGCGCCGACAACGTGCACCTGGCGGTCGAGCGTGTGTTCGGCGCGAAGGAGAGCAAGGCGCAGCTGAAGGCCCGCACGCAGGCGGCGCTGGAACTCGTCGGCATGGCACATGCCGTCAACAAGCGCCCGCACGAAATCAGCGGCGGCATGAAGCAGCGTGTGGGCATCGCCCGGGCGCTGGCGATGGAGCCCAAGGTGCTGCTGATGGACGAGCCCTTCGGCGCACTGGACGCACTGACCCGTGCCCACCTGCAGGACGAGTTGCTGAAGATCGTCGCCCGCACGAAGAGCACCGTGGTGATGGTCACGCACGACGTCGACGAGGCCGTGCTGCTGTCCGACCGCATCGTGATGATGACCAACGGCCCGGCCGCGACCATCGGCGAGATCCTGCGGGTGGACCTGCCGCGCCCGCGCAACCGCGTCGAGCTGGCCGAAGACCGCGCCTACGTGCACTGCCGCAAGGCGGTGCTGGACTTCCTGTACACGCGGCAGGGCCACGTCGAGAAAGCGGCGGCATGAGCCCGCAGGCTCTGCCGAGGGCGAATCACCTCCCGGAGGGACCGGCCGCAGGCCGTGGGGAGCGCACATGAGGACCTTCATCCGCGCCGCCGAGTTCTGGCTGCCGGATGCGCGCCGCGGCCAGCTCGAATACGGCGGCGGCCTGCACCGCCCCGGCTCGCAGATGGCCCGGGCCAGCCGCGACATGGTGTTCGGCCGCGGCGAAGGCCTGCCGGGCCGCGCCTGGGACGAAGCCAGGCCGCTGGTGCTGCACGGCTTCGAGGGTTCGTACTTCAAGCGCACGGCAGCGGCCCAGGCCGACGGCCTGCGCTGCGGCATCGCGCTGCCGCTGTTCCTGGGCGAGTACCTGTCGGCTGTGGCGGTGTTCTTCTGCGGCGACGACGACGACCAGGCCGGCGCCATCGAGGTCTGGCACAACGATCCGGCGACGTCCAAGGACATGACGCTGGCCGATGGCCACTACGGCCGCACCGCCGACACCTTCGAATACCTGTCGCGGCGCACCAGCTTCCGCCCCGGCACCGGCCTGCCCGGCATGGCCTGGCAGCGGCGTGCACCGGTGTTCCTGCCCGACCTGGGCCGTTCCTCGGGTTTCCTGCGCAGCGACAGTGCCGTGAAGGTAGGCATCAACCGCGGCTTCGCCATTCCCAGCCTGTCGCCGACGGGCCAGCAGCATGTGCTGGCCTTCCTGTCGGCGCTGGGCACACCGATCGCACGCCGCGTCGAGGTCTGGCAGCCGGACGGTGACCGCCTCTACCTGGCCAGCGGCTTCTGCGAGCAGGCCGGCCTGCTGGGCGCCAACAGTGCCGTGCCGCTGCAGCGGGGCCAGGGTGCCGTGGGCCTGAGCTGGCTGACCGGGCTGCCGACGCTGGGCGATGGCGACACCGTGGTGCTGCCGGTGCTGGCCGACGGGCGTTTTGTCGCCGCCGTCGTGTTCGGCCTTTGACGGCGATGTCGCGCCGAAGTGCCCGCAGGCACGGGGCTTGCTGAAGGGAACTCGACACCTTCGTCCGGTGTCTGTCTATCTCCTCAGCAGGGCTAGCGGCCCTTTCTTCCAACCTCCCCGTCCCCTGGATGGGGAGGTTTTTTTCTTCCGTGGTGCTTGATGCACCGCAGCGGCGCAATCACCGCCCCGCTTCAGTGAATCAGTGGTTTTCCCGGGCGTGGTTGATCGAGTACTTCGGAATCTCGATCGTCACGTCTTCGTTGGACAGGATGGCCTGGCAGGACAGGCGCGAGGTTGGCGTCAGGCCCCAGGCACGGTCCAGCAGGTCTTCCTCCGACTCGTCCATCTCGCCCAGCGACCCGAAGCCCTGCTTCACGACCACGTGGCAGGTGGTGCAGGCGCAGCTCATCTCGCAGGCATGTTCGATGGCGATGCCGTTTTCCAGCAGCGCTTCGCAGATCGAGGTGCCGGGCGGCGCCTGGATCTCGTCGCCCTGCGGGCAGTAGTCGGCGTGGGGCAGGATGCGGATGACGGGCATGGTGCGGTTCAGACGTCTTCGACACGCCGCCCGGCCAGCGCCTGGCGGATGCCCTGGTTCATGCGCGCGGCGGCGAAGGCTTCGGTGCCTTCGGCCAGCGCCGCGACGGCGGCTTCGATGGCATGGGCGTCATCGC
>JBASTF010000936.1:0-3974 GCA_049274755.1 Rubrivivax sp.
CTACCAGGCCACGGTGCAAGGCCGCATCGTGCCGGCGCTGCGGCGGCTGCTGCAGGTTATCGAACACGAGGCCTTGCCGGCGGCACGCGACAGCGCCGGCTACGGCGCCCTGCCCGACGGCGCCGCCTGGTACCGCCGGCTGGTGCGCGACCAGACGACAACCGAGCTCGAGCCCGAAGCCGTGCACGCACTCGGGCTGCAGGAGGTGGCGCGCATCGAAACCGAACTCGCGCGTGTCGCACCGCGGCTGGGCTACGGCGGCGATGCGCGTGGCCTGCTGACCTGGGTGCGCAGCAACCCGGCCTTCCTGCCCTTCCGCAGCGACGAGCAGGTGCTGCAGCGCTACCGCGAGATCCAGGCCCGCGCTGCAGCGGCACTGCCGCAGCTCTTCGGCCGGCTGCCGAAAGCGCCGCTGGAGATCCGCCCCGAGCCCGCGCTGACCAAGGCCACGGCCTCGGACCACTACGCGCTGCCGGCCGACGACGGCTCGCGGCCCGGCATCTACTGGGCCGTCATCGACGACCCGGTCGCCTACGACGCCACCGGCATGGTGGCGCTGTTCCTGCACGAAGCCCTGCCTGGCCACCACCTGCAGATGGCGCTGCAGCAGGAGATGCACACGCTGCCGGCCTTCCGCCGCCGCGCCTGGATCAATGCCTTCGGCGAAGGCTGGGCGCTGTATGCCGAAACGCTGGGCCAGGAGATGGGGCTGTACGAGGACCCGGCGGCCTGGGTCGGCGAACTGCGGATGGAGATCATGCGCGCGGCCCGCCTGGTCGTCGACACCGGCCTGCACGCCAAGGGCTGGAGCCGCGAACAGGCCATGGCCTACTGGATGGACAAGGTCGGTGCCACCGAGGCGCAGGCAAAAAACCAGATCGAGCGCTACATGGCCTGGCCAGCCCAGGCCCTGGGCTACAAGATCGGCGCGCTGAAGATCCAGGCGCTGCGCGAACGCGCGCGGCAACGCCTGGGCCCGCGCTTCCGCCTCGCCGATTTCCACGACGCGGTGCTGGGCCAGGGCTCGCTGCCGCTGTCGGTGCTGGAGGCGCAGATCGAGCGCTGGATCGCGCGCCAGCAATAACCCTCGTCGGCATGAGTCAGGGAAACCGCGTTGGCGTGCAGCGCGGCGGGCCGGTATGTTGGTCGCGGTACCAAAAACGACACCGGAGACACGCTCGATGACCCGACTGGCCCGCACCCTTGCGCTGGCGCTGCTGTGCAGCGCGCCCGTTCTGAGCACGCCTGCCCTCGCCGCCGACTACCCGGTGAAGCCGGTGAAGTGGGTCGTGCCTTATCCGCCGGCCGGCACCACCGACGTGCTGGCACGCATCGTCGCGCAGTGGCTCACCGAGAAGATGGGCCAGCCCTTCGTCGTCGAGAACCGGCCCGGCGCCGGCAACAACCTGGGCACCGAGTCCGTCATCAACGCCGCGCCCGACGGCTACACGATGCTGCTGGTGAACCCGGCCAACGGCATCAATGCCACGCTGTACAAGGACCTGAAGTTCAACTTCATCCGCGACATCGCGCCGGTGGCCGGCCTGGTGCGCACACCCAACGTGATGGAGGTGACCAACAGCTTCCCGGCCAAGACGGTGAAGGAATTCATCGACTACTGCAAGGCCAACCCGGGCAAGATCAACATGGCCAGTTCGGGCAGCGGCACCTCGGTGCATTTGTCGGGCGAACTCTTCAAGAGCATGACGGGCTGCAACATGCTGCACGTGCCCTACAAGGGCGCCGGCCCGGCCCTGGTGGACCTGATCGGCGGCCAGGTGCATGTGATCTTCGACAACCTGCCGTCCTCGGCCGGCCACATCAAGAGCGGCAAGCTGCGGGCACTGGCCGTCACCTCCGACAGCCGCGAGCCCTCGTTGCCCGGCGTGCCCACGGTCGCCGAAACCGTGCCCGGCTACGAAGCCACCGCCTGGTTCGGCATCGGCATGCCCAAGGGCACGCCCAAGGACATCATCGACAAGGTCAACGCCGAGGTGAACCGCGCGCTGGCCGACCCGAAGATGCGCGAACGCCTGGCCGAACTCGGCGGCAAGCCCATCGCCGGCACGGCCGAGGACTTCGGCAAGGTCATCGCCGCGGAAACCGCGAAGTGGGAGAAGGTTGTCATCTCATCCGGCGCCAAGGTCGAGTGAAGCGCGTCAGCCACCCGGCTGCGCTTTGCTTGTGAAACCCGACACCAGGCGGTCGAGGAAGGTGAAAACCAACTCGATCGCATAGCCGGCAACGAAGGCCAGCACCCAGGCAGGAACGCTGTTCAGCAGCCCAACCTGCTCGGGCTTGAGCAGCCACCCCGCCGCCACACCGGCCACCGCGCCCAGCGACAGCCGTACCACGTGGTGGAGCACGGAGTACTCCTCGAACGCGAACTGGCGCACGTCCTGGCTGATGCTGCGCAGCACGAAGGCGTAGGCACCCAGCAGGCCGAGCACCATCGGCAGCACCAGCGTGTCCAGCCGGCGCAGCACCATCTGTGCGTCGAAGACACGGTCTTCATCGACGGCAACCCCGCCGGCACCGGGTTTGCAAAGCCACTGCAGCAGTACCGCAAAACACGGTCGCGCGGCCCATGCCGACAAGGACGCGAGCAGTTGGCTGCGCTCGTCGCCGAGCGCCTGGCGCACACGATCCAGATCGCGCACATCGGCCATCGACTCTTGAAGCCGAAGATCGGCGGCGAGCAGTTCGTCTGGCCTTGCATCCTTGCGCTGCTGGAGCGCGAAGTAGGCGCCTTGGCGCTCGCGCTGCAGTGTCAGCAGTTTGCGCTCGTCGCCGGGCATGGCCTGCAGGCGCTGGCCGAGCGCCTGGAAACGTGCCAGCGCCGCTTCGCCGGTGGACTGGTAGGCGATGGCCATGCCAGTCGCCGCGAGCACCACGCTGAACAGGATAAAGTGCGCAAAACGACCCAGGGTCATGTTGCGCAGGTCCTTGAGGAAAACCTGCGGTTGCAGCAGCAGGTCGGCCAGGCGTGGCAGACATGTCTTCGAAGCGCTCAACGTGGCCGCGGTGACCGGGGCCATGCGGGCCGCGAGCTGCTGGTAGGCGACCAGATAGGCCAGTTCGTTGTCGGCCGACAGATCGCCGCCTTGCGCTGCGTGCACCGCGTCAAGAATCGGCCGCGCCACATCGGCCTTGACCTCGACGCCCCGCGCCGATGCGAAGTCGAGCAGCCGCCGGGCGTCACCGAGCTGTGGCCACAGCCGCGCCAGTCGATTGCGCATCGCATGCAGTTCGGCCGCCGAGCAGCCACTGGCCCGGCTGACGCGCAGCAGCGCCGCGACAAACAACTCGCGCTCGACGGCGTCGTTGCGCCACTGCACAAACCGCTCGCGTGCGGCCAGCAGCAGCAGCACATCCGCCGCGGCGACATCCATGCCATGCTGCAGCACGTGCGTCGCAAGCAATTCGCCGTCGATCACACGGTCGAGCAGCGCTTCTCCGCTGCCGCTGGTGGCCACCCCTGGCGCTGCCGTGTTGCCGCGCCACCAGTTCGACACCATGTCGCGTATCCACTGCAGCGCACTCCCAACCGCTTGTCGCATGGCCTGTCTCCACCATCACCGGTGGTCCATTTGGCACCGTGACACGGCGGTGGTCGAGATCAGTTTTGCGGATGTCGGCGCCGGCTTCAGCTCCAACGCGCTCGCCACAGCAGCACCAAGCCACCTGCCAGCGGCAGCGCCAGCAGCGCAAACGCCGGCCCCAGCGCACCGAAGGCGCTGCCGGCGGCGCCGAACAGCGGTGGGCCGATGACGACGCCGAAAAAGGTGAAAAACAGCGTGCCGGCGGTGGCCATCGCTGCCTGTTCCTGCGGCACCAGGCGTGCCACCGTGGCCAGGTAGACGCCGTTCCAGCCCACGGCTGTGGCGCCGTACAGGCACAGCAGCGCCACCACCGCGGCGGCCGTGCTGCCGCCGTGCAGCAAGGGCATGGCCAGGCTGCAGCCCACCATGCCC
>JBASTF010000937.1:0-7698 GCA_049274755.1 Rubrivivax sp.
CCGGCATGTCGCGCTGCATGCCCGACGACTTGCCGCCGCCCAGGCGCTTGGCATCGGCCAGGCTCGGCGCCAGGCCCACGGCCAGCGAAAGCACCAACGTGGCCAGCCATTGTGTCTTCATGAAAACAATCCTTGGTTGTGTCGAACGCGCGCGCAGTGTGGGGCAAGCGCTGCGCCGGGCCAAGCGGGCAGACCATGCCCCTTGGCGCCGTGGGTGCGACATCTTGCATGCGCTGCGACCGTCACCATCTGTTACTGCCAGCGCTGTTCCGCGCACAATTCCGGGATGTCGCTGCGAGGTCTTGTCTGCTGCCTGGTCGCCGGCCTGCTGGCCGCAGGCCAGGTCGTCGCCGCCGAGGCCGGACAGTTCGAGCGCGAGCTGTTCAAGACCCGCTTCGATCACGAGGTGGCCTTCCGTGCGGCAGCCATCCAGGTGGCCTGGGGCGCCGAGGCGCTGTGCGACAACGTCACCGAGATCGAGCCCTTTGTG
Organism: Rubrivivax sp.; assembly: GCA_049274755.1. Classification (GTDB taxonomy): domain Bacteria; phylum Pseudomonadota; class Gammaproteobacteria; order Burkholderiales; family Burkholderiaceae_C; genus Rubrivivax. Next base: position 491 of record JBASTF010000937.1, read on the forward strand.
CTGTGGTCGGTGCATTCGCTGAAAAAGCGGCTGTCCGGCAAGGAACTGGAACTGCTGAAGCAGGCCACCGGCATGGACGACAAGTGGCGTGTCGTCTGGATGGACGAGAGTGCACCCGATGAACTGAAGCTCGGCGACGTGGTCACCGCGATCAATGGCAAACCCTTGCCCGGCGGCAGCAGCCGCATCGACCTCGGTGGCCTCTTCAAGGGTGGTTCGATGGTGGCCAGCGACGATCTCGGTTTCTGGGAGGTGGTGCTGAAGGCGCGCGAGCAATCGGCCGAGGGCACGCCGATGACGCTGACGCTGGCCGACGGCCGGCAACTGCAGGTCGACACCCAGACCGGCTGCGCCGGCAGCGTGACCGCCAGCGCTTTCGACGCCGACCCCGACCAGTTCTGGCGCCAGGGTGCGCAGCGCGCAAAGATCCCCGCCAATGCGATGCTGGAGGCGCGCAGCCGCGACGAGTTCCGCTGGCTCGCCGCCTTCGGCACCTACTTCCAGGCCAGCGAAAACGCCATCGGCCGCGCCCGCTCCAGCGAGGACCGCAGCACGGCCTTTGTCGTCGGCAAGATCCTGATGCTGGCCGTGCCCGGCGCCGGCATGCTGCTGACAGCCGCCGAAGCCCAGGCTGACAAGGCCTTGGCGGTGGACAGCGTCGTCGGCAGCGCCGACCTGTTTGCCAACGAGGTGGTGGCTGCGCTGGGCGGCGACCCCAGCGCCGGCCTGGCGCTCAACGAACGCCTGCTGGCCCAGGGTTCCAAGGTCGATGCGCTGCTGATGGGCGAGTCCCGCCGCTCCAATGCGGCCGAACATGCGCGCCGGCTGAAGGCCTTGCAGGCGGCCCAGGCCAAGGCCGCGGCCGATGCCGAACTGGCCGAGCGCCGTGCGCAGGAAGAAGCGCAGCAGCGGCCGCTGGTGCTGCGGCCACGCGCCGGCGGCGGCTGAGTTCCGCGGCCGTCAGGCGCCAGCCAGGCGCCCGATCCATTCGTGCAGCACAAACTGGGTTTCGGCGAAGCCGGAGCGGCTGGGCAGCCAGTCGACGAAACGCAGGCGGCCGGGTGCGTCCAGCCCCATCGGGGCCGGCATGATCTCCATCGTGATGCCGGCACGCTGCTTCGCGCGCTCGAAGGCGGCGATGGAGCGCCGCATGTGGAAGTCGTGTGTCACCAGCACGATGCGCTCGATGCCGGCGTCGCGCAGCAGGGTCAAGGAGCGCGCGGCGTTTTCGTTCGTGTCGCGCGACAGCGTCTCGGTCCACTTCAGCGGCCGGCCGAATTCGCGCTCGGCGATGCGCGCGGCGATCTCGGCTTCCGACGGCCCTTCCGGTGCACCATGGCTGATGCCACCGGAAAAGCCCAGCGGCAGCCCGGTTTCCTTGGCCAGCCAGACACCGTAGCGCAGCCGTTCCATGCCCAGCGGCGAGAGGTTGGACAAGCCGTACTCCGGCGACAGCAGCTTGCGCCCGGCGCCCAGCACCAGGATGCCGGTCTTGTTCGCCTTCTTCAGGTCGCCGATCTCGGAGTGGCTCAGTGCCCGCGGCGGCATCAGCAGCATGTTGGACAGGGCGCCGCTGACGGCGCTGGTGCACATGGCCCAGATGCTCAGCGTGCCGACCAGCAGCAGGGTCCAGGCCAGCAGGCGGTTGCGGTACATCAGCCGGCCGCCGATCAGGATCAGCAGCAGAAAAGGCAGCGGCGGCATCAGCAGCGCCGACAGCGTCGGCTTCCAGCTTTCGATGCCCAGGGTGATGAGGATGTCGTTCACGCGGCGCTCGTGGTTGTTCTCGGGATGGCAGGCGGTGCCGGCGACAGCTGCCTATGATGCCCGGAGTGTAAGGAAGCGTGCCCGGGGCCGACCGAGCTTTGTGGCAACAAGGGGAAAGCGTGTGAGCATCGAAACCATCACCCTCGGCGGCGGCTGCTTCTGGTGTGTGGAGGCGGTTTATGAACTGGTCGACGGCGTCACGGCCGTCGAGTCCGGCTATGCCAACGGCCATGTCGGCAACCCCAGCTACCGGCAGGTCTGCGAAGGCGACACCGGCCATGCCGAGGTCGTGCGCGTCAGCTTCGACAGCACCCGCATCTCGCTGCGTGAGGTGCTGGAGATCTTCTTCACTGTGCACGACCCGACGACGCTGAACCGCCAGGGCAACGACATCGGCACGCAGTACCGCTCGGGCATCTACTGGAACGACGAGGCACAGCGCGCCGTGGCCGCGGCCGTGCTGGCCGAAGCCAACGCAGCGCATGGCGGCCGCGTCGTCACCGAACTGGAGCAGCTGGACAGCTACTGGCGGGCCGAGGAGGACCACCAGCACTACTTCGCGAACCACCCGAACCAGGGTTACTGCGCCTTTGTCGTCGCACCCAAGGTCGAGAAGTTCCGCCGCACCTTCAAGGCGCGGGTGAAGGCAGCCTAGAACGGCCCCCAGCCGGTGACGGCCGGTTCGCTGTCGGGGAAATGCGAGTCCAGGCAGCGGCGCAGCGTGCGGCGGCGCTGACGCTGTGCCGCCGAACTGCCGGCCAGGGCCTCGAACACCGGGGCGCGCAGCAGCCACAAGTCGTTGGGTTCCTCGGCCGAGCGCACCTGGCGGCGCAGCCATTGGCCGTCATGGCCTTCGAGTTCGGCCACCGCCTGCTGGAAGTTCAGTTTCAGCTCGACGAAGGCGCGGCGTGCCGCCAGCCGCGCCAGGCGGTCGTGCGGCAGACCGGCACCGGGCAGGCCGGGCGAGGGCAGGAAGTGTCGGGGTTCGGCAGGCAGCATGGGGTTCACAGCGGCGCAAACGCCGAACGGGGGGCACGTGTCGGGAAGTGGCGGTTCAGCTCGGCCAGGCGTTCTTCGGCCAGAGACTGGCTGTGCTGCAGCGACACGGCACGGTAGACATCGGCACGCAGGTGCCACAGCTCGCGCAGCGAACGCGCCAGCGCGATGCGTTCGCGCAGCACCTCGGCGTCGAAGCTGTCGACATCGGCCAGCGCAACGGTGAACTCGTCGCGCACGCCGGGCAGGCGGTTCAGCGGCGGCGAGGCGTCCTGCGGCGCAGTTGCCATCAGCCAGAACATCAGCCGCTGCCAGGTCGAATCCGGGGCATGGCACAGCGACGGCGGGCGCACCTCGACACGCAGCAGGCTGCTCGGCACTGCCAGGGTGGATCCGCGATTCCAGCGGTTGAACAAGCGCAAGGTCCTCATGGTCTGTGATATCGGGCACGTTGCCCGACGCTTGAGACATTGTGTAAACGGCAGCCCTGCGGCGGTGCCCTGAACAGCAGGGCGGAAGGCCCGCAGTTCCGCGCCGTCCGGCATGGGCTACGCTCGCGGCCGACACGGTGACGAGGAAAGAGGGCGACGATGCGATGGCTGCGGAGGGGGCTGCTGGCCCTGTTGCTGCTGGTGCTGCTGGCCGCAGCGCTGCTGTGGATCTATGCCACGCGGGTGCTGCCGCAGACCGGCGGCACGCTGGTGCTGCCGGGGGCCGCGGCCGAACTGCGCATCGAACGCGACGCCCAGGGCATTCCGACGATCCGCGCCAACAGCCTGCGCGACCTGGCCTACGGCCTGGGTGTGGTGCATGCCCAGGACAGGCTGTGGCAGCTGGAAACCCACCGCCGCATCGGCGGCGGCCGCCTGGCCGAGGCCTTCGGCGCGCCGGCACTGGAGACCGACCGTTTCCTGCGTGCGCTGGGTGTGCGCCGCGCTGCGCAGGCGCAGTGGGAACGCCTGCCGGCCGACGGCCGCGAGCTGCTGTCGGCCTACGCCGCCGGTGTCAACGCCATCGTGCGCCAGTTGCCGGCACGGCCGCCGGAGTTCCTGATCCTCGGTGTGCAGCCCGAGGACTGGACCCCTGCCGACAGCCTGGCCTGGGCCATCATGATGGCCTGGGACCTGGGCGGCAACTGGAATGCCGAGTTGCTGCGCCTGCGGCTGGCGCTGCAGATGCCGGTGGCGCGTGTGGAGCAACTGATGCCGCCCTACCCGGGCGACAAGCCGCTGCTGGACCTCGACTACGCCGCGCTGTTCCGCGGTTTCAAGCTCGACGCGGGCGGCCAGCAGCAGGCCTGGCAGCAACTGCCCGACATCGCGCCGCCCTCGGGCATCGAAGGTGTGGGTTCGAACAACTGGGTGCTGGCCGGCAGCCGCACCCGCAGCGGCAAGCCGCTGCTGGCCAACGACCCGCACCTGAAGCTCAGCGCGCCGGCGCTGTGGTACTTCGCGCGGCTGGAGGCGCCGGGGCTGAAGATCGCCGGTGCGACGATGCCGGGGCTGCCTGTCATCGTGCTGGGCCAGAACGAACACATCGCCTGGGGTTTCACGAACACCGGGCCCGACGTGCAGGACCTCTACCTCGAGCAGCTGAACCCGGCCGACCCGGCCCGCTACCGCACACCCGACGGCGACGCGGCGTTCGAGACCAGCAGCGACACCATCCGCGTCAAGGGCCAGCCCGACGTGGCGGTGACGTTGCGCCGCACACGCCACGGGCCGGTGATCTCGGACGCCGGCAGCGTCGACGACCTGCTCGGCCCCAAGGGACAGCCCACCCATGTGCTGGCGATGCGCTGGACGGCGCTGGATGCCGACGTCGACGCGCTGACACCGGCGCTGGGGTTCATGCGTGCGCGCTCGGTGGCCGAGTTCGTGGCGGCCTCGCGCGGCTGGGTGGCGCCGATGCAAAGCATGGTGGTCGCCGACCGCCAGGGCCACATCGCGATGGTGGCGCCGGGGCGTGTGCCGCTGCGCCGGTCCGACAACGACCTGAAAGGCCAGCTGCCGGCGCCGGGCTGGGACGCACGCTACGACTGGGCCGGCTGGGTGCCGGCCGACGAAACGCCGCGCGAGTTCGACCCCGAACGTGGTTTCATCGCCACCGCCAACCACCGCATCACCGCGCCGGGCTACCCGCACTACATCACCAACGACTGGGCGGCGCCGTACCGCCAGCAGCGCATCGAAGAAGTGCTGCAGTCGCGGCCCAAACACAGCCTGGACGACATGGCGGCCCTGCATGCCGACATCAAGTCGCTGGCCGCGGCGCCGTTGCTGCCCTGGCTGCTGAAGGCGCAGTCGCCGCACCCGCTGGCCACGGCGGCGCTGGCCCAGTTGCAGGGCTTCGACGGCACGATGGCGGCCGAACGTGCCGCGCCGCTGATCTTCTGGGCCTGGACACGGCAGCTGACGCAGGGGGTTTTCGAAGACGATCTCGGCCCCGCACTGTGGCAGCGCCTGGCCGGCCGCAGCTTCCGCGACGCGCTGGAAGGCGTGCTGGCACGCAACGACGCCAGCTGGTGCAACGACCGCCGCACGCCGGCCGCCGAGACCTGTGCAGTGCAGAGCAACGCCGCCCTGGGCCGTGCGCTGGACGAGCTGCAGGCCCGCTTCGGCAGCGACGTCGCACGCTGGCGCTGGGGTGACGCCCATGTGGCGCGCAGCGAACACCGGCCGTTCAGCCGCGTGCCGCTGCTGGCACGCTGGTTCGAGCTGCGTGCACCGGTGGGCGGCGACACCCACACGGTGAACGTCTCGCGGGTCGGCCTGAAGCCGGATGCCACCACCGGCGAGCTCTACCTCGACGAACACGGCCCCAGCCTGCGCGCGATCTACGACCTGGACGATCCGCAGCGCTCGCGTTTCATGCACAGCACCGGGCAGAGCGGCATCGTGTTTTCGCCGCTGTACCGCAGTTGGGTGCAGGCCTGGGCCCAGGTGGACTATCAGCCTTTGTGGGGCAGTGGCGGTGCGCCGGCGCAGACGCTGGTGGTGCAGCCGGGAGGCAACAAATGATGGGTGCCGTGCTGAAAATGGCCGTTGCCGCGGTGGTGCTGGCTGCCGTGGCGGTGCTGAGCAACCCGTCGGCGGAGCGCCACCGCACGAAGATCAAGGAGGCGGTGGCCGAACGCAACCAGCTGGCCGGCTGGCTGCAGTTGGGGCGCCTGGCGGCACTGGCCAGCAGCTACCACTCGCTGGGCGTGGCCAGCTACACGACGGTGAACGAACGCTGGCTGTCGTTCGGCATCTTCGGCATGGTCTTTGTCGCCGAGCCGAAAAAGAGCGACTGAGGGGCCGGGGCCTGGCCCTTCAGATCTGCCCGTAGACCGCCTTGCGTTCGGCCGTGTAGGCCCACCAGGGTTTGGCCTCGGCACCGCGCATGAAGTCGGTGGCGGCCATGAAGGTGTCGAGCACGCAGGGGTCCTGCCGTTTGCCGGTGGCGCTGCAGAGCGCGCGGTACAGCTGCCAGGCGTCCTTGTCGGCCAGCTCACGCGGGTGCTGCACACCCAGCAGCCGCAGGTCGGCGGCCAGCGAGGGGCCGATGTTGGGCAGCTGTTCCAGCCGCTCGCAATCGGTGGCGTGCCTGGCCTTCGGCGACTTGATCATCACATCAGCATCGTGTTGCGGATCAGGCCGACGGCGATGCCTTCGAGCTCGAAATCGGCTTCGGCCGGCACGACGATGGTCTCGAAATCGGGGTTCTCGGGGATCAGCTCGACACCGGCCTTGGTGCGCCGCAGCCGCTTCACGGTGACGTCGTCGCCGAGGCGGGCAACAACGATCTGGCCGTTCTTCGCATCCTTGGTTTTCTGCACGGCGAGCAGGTCGCCGTCCATGATGCCGGCGTCGCGCATGCTCATGCCGCGCACCTTCAGCAGGTAATCGGGCTTGCGCGGGAACAGCGAGCTTTCGACGACGAAGCTCTGGTCGATGTGTTCCTGCGCCAGGATGGGGCTGCCGGCGGCCACGCGGCCCACCAGCGGCAGCGTCAGCTGCGCCAGGCTGGGCAGGGCCAGGCTGAGCTGCTTGCCCACCTGCGACAGCCGCGCCTCGTTCAGCGCACGCAATGTGTCAGACTTCAGACGGATGCCACGCGAGGTGCCGCCCACCAGTTCGATGACGCCTTTGCGCGCCAGCGCCTGCAGGTGCTCCTCGGCGGCATTGGCCGACTTGAAGCCCAGTTCGGCAGCGATCTCGGCCCGCGTTGGCGGTGCGCCGGTGCGCTCGATGGCACTTTGCACCAGGTCCAGGATCTGCTGCTGGCGCGCGGTGAGCTTGGGGCTGTCGTCCATGGCGGCGGGCCCGGGTTGGGGCCTGATGGTTTATCCAGTGGCTGTATTTTCATCCAGACCCTTCTGAAATGCAAAGTGTCGTGATCATTGCGACCGGCGGCACCATCGCCGGTGTTGCGGCCCGGCCGCAGGACCATGTGGGCTACAC
>JBASTF010000938.1:0-1869 GCA_049274755.1 Rubrivivax sp.
CGCCAGCACTGACCGGGCCGAAACGCTGCGTCGCGCCATGCTGCAGCCCGAAGCCGGCGAGCAGCCAGCCGATGGTGCCGTTGCGCAGGGCATGCACCGGGTTCGGCAGCCCGGCGTTGACCAGCGACTGTGCGCCGATCAGGCTGCGGGTGCGGCCGGCGCAGTTGACGATGACCGTGGTGGCCGGGTTCGGCGCCAGGTCGCGGGCACGCAGCAGCAGTTCGGCGCCGGGCACGCTGGTGCCGCCGGGAATGGCCATCGTGCGGAACTCGTCGTAGCGGCGTGCGTCCAGCACCACCAGGTCGTCGCCGCGGTCCAGCATGGCCTTCACCACCTCGGCCGGCAGCGACGGTGTGCCGCGTTCGTGTTCCACCAGCTCGCCGAAGGCCTTGCTCGGCACGTTGACGTCGCGGAACAGCTCGCCGCCGCTGCGCCGCCAGCCGTCCAGGCCACCGGCCAGCGTGTGCACCTCGGTCCAGCCCAGCGAACGCAGGGTCGCGGCGGCCGCGTCGACCAGACATTCGCCATCGTCGTACAGCACCACCGGCACGTCGCGGCGCGGCAGGCGCCAGGGCGCGTCGAGCGCCAGGCGCGTGGCGCTCAGCTGCACGGCCCACAGCGGATGGGCCCGGGCATAAGGATGTTCTTCGCGCAGGTCGACGAAGGCGATCTCTCGCCGCTCGCGCAAAACCTGGCGGACGTCGTCAGCGGTTCGTGTTGCCATGGCGCAAGGCTAACGCCAAGGCCATGTCCGCACCCGCTGCACTGGCGGCAGCCGCCGGCGCCGCTGCCGGCACGGCGGCATCGTCCTGCAACGCCGCACGGTCGGCCGTGTATGCCGCGACGAGGCAGCTGGCCAGCAAGGCCAGGCTCAGCAGGATTTCGATCGCCAGTTTCATGCCCGGCATGGTGCCGGGGCCGGGACCGCGGACAAAGCCGATGGCCGGCAACAGAGCATTGCCTTGGCGCGAACAGCGGCCGGCACAATGCGCCGATGGCCCAGATGCTGATCCTCGGCGGCACGCAGTTTGTCGGCCGCCACATCGCTGCAGCGCTGCTGGCCGCCGGCCACGGCCTGACGCTGTTCAACCGCGGCCGTTCCCCCGGGGCAGTTCCCGCGGGCATCGAACACCTGCGCGGCGACCGCGACGGCGACCTGGCAGCCCTGGCCGGCCGGCGCTGGGACAGCTGCATCGACTGCAGCGGCACCACACCGCGCCAGCTGCTGGCCAGCACGGCGCTGCTGCAGGCGGCGGTGGGCCACTACGTCTTCGTCAGCGCGGTGATGGCCTACGCGCCGCCGTGGCAGCTGCCGGTGGCCGAAGACCACGGCCGCCTGCCACCGGCACCCGACACGCTGGACGAGCTGGCCGGCACGGGCTACGGCCGTGCCAAGGTGCGCTGCGAAGACATCGTCGCCGAACGTTTCCCGGGCCCGCGCCACACGCTGCTGCGGCCGCAGACCGTCGTCGGCCCTGGCGACCCCAGCGGCCGCTACGCCTTCTGGCTGCAGCGGGCCCAGCGCCCCGGCCCGACACTGGCGCCGGGCGACGGAAGCGACGGGCTGCAGCTGATCGACGTGCACGACCTGGCGCGTTTTGCCGTGCGGGTGGTCGAACGGCAACTGCATGGCGCCTACAACCTGGCCGGCCCGCGCCTCGACTGGGCCGGCTTCGTCGCGCTGCTGGGCCTGCAGCAGCCGGTCTGGGTGCCGGCCCCGGCGCTGCAGCACCTGAGCTTCAACGATCTGCCGCTGTACCGCGGCCCCGGCCACGCCTTTGCAGCGCTGATGCAGATCAGCAGCGCGAAGGCCCAGGCGGCGGGCCTGGTGCTGAGCACGCCGGCGCAGACGCTGGCCCGCATCTGCGC
>JBASTF010000939.1:0-1700 GCA_049274755.1 Rubrivivax sp.
GCCCAGCACGATGCCCAGGCGGCCGGCACGGTGCAGGAGATGCGCGATCTGATCGAACGCATGCAGGCCGATCTCAAGTTCAAGCAGACCAAGATCGAAGCACTGAACTTCGAGATCGCGCGCCTAAAGCGCTGGCGCTTCGGCACCTCCAGCGAGAGCCTGGACAGCACGACGCAGGCCGTGCTGTTCGACGCCATCGTGGCCGACACCGCGATCGAAGACCGCGCGGCCCAGGACGAGGTCAAGGTGCTGCCGGCCGCGCCGCGTGCCAAGGGCCAGGCCGTGCGCCAGGCGCTGCCCGCGAGCCTGCCGCGCATCGATCGGCACCACGAGGTCCAAGCCACGCACTGTGCGTGCGGCCAGGCCCTCGAGCGCATCGGCCAAGAGGTCAGCGAACAACTCGACTGCGTGCCGGCGCAGTTCTTCGTGCTGCGCCACATCCGCGGCAAGTACGCCTGCGCGTGCTGCCAGACGATCCAGGCTGCGCCGATGCCGCCACAGATGATCGACAAGGGCATCCCGGCGCCGGGGCTGCTGGCACAGGTGGTGGTGGCCAAGCACGACGATCATCTGCCGCTGTACCGGCAGACCGAGATCTACGCCCGCTCGGGCGTTCATATCCCGCGCTCGAGCATGGCGCAGTGGATCGGCATCTGCGGCGTGCGCCTGGCGCCGCTGGCCCAGGCACTGAAGGACTTCATCCTGGGCCACGACGTGATCCACGCCGACGAGACGCCCATCAAGCTGCTGGCACCGGGCAAGGGCAAGACCAGCCGCGCGTATGTGTGGGTGTACCGCACGACCGACTTCGTGGCCCAGCGTGGCGTGCTGTACGACTTCAGTACGGGCCGCGGCGGCGAGAACGCGCGCCGGGTGCTGCAAGGCTTCGCCGGGACCTTGGTGTCCGACGATTTCTCGGGCTACCACGCGCTGCAATCCCAGGGCGTGACGGCAGCGCTGTGTATGGCGCATGCGCGCAGGAAGCTATTCGAGGCGCACCAGTTCAACGGCAGCGAGATCGCGGGCCACGCGGTGGCGCTGATCGCCAAGCTCTACGAGGTGGAGCGCGAAGCAAGCGAACTCGAACCCCAGGCCAGATGGCTGCTGCGGCAGCGGCATGCCAAACCGGTGGCCGAGGCCTTGCATGCCTGGCTGAGCGAGCAACGCCAGAAATTAGCCAAGGCCGACGTGACGGCCAAGGCCATCGACTACGCGCTGAGCAATTGGCCAGGGCTGACGCATTACCTCGACGACGGGCATGTGCCCATCGACAACAACGCTGCGGAGAACGCGGTGCGTCCGCTGGCCGTCGGCCGCAAGAACTGGCTGTTCGTGGGATCGCAGCAGGCCGGCGAACGCGCCGCGGTGGTGCTCAGCCTGATCGAATCGGCCAAGCTCAACGGGCACGATCCCTGGGCGTACCTGAAGGACGTGTTCGAGCGACTGCCCACGCTCAAGCAGCGCGACCTGGCGCAGCTGCTGCCGCACAACTGGCGGCCCCCCGCCGATGCCGCCGTGACGGATTCGCCGCCTGTCGCCGTGGTGGTGTAGCGCCAACGTCAGTACACCGCGTCGGGACGCGCAAGGGTGTCGTTGGCGGAACGCTTACCCAGCGTGCGTACTTGTTCACGGTGTACAGCCATGCGGCGCGTGACCACCGACCAACAGTCACGGCATCGACTTGAAGTATTCGTTGCAAG
>JBASTF010000940.1:0-9509 GCA_049274755.1 Rubrivivax sp.
GTCGTGGCGGCCGCGGCGCTGCACCGGCTCTTCGCTGGCCAGCGTGAAGAAGGCCACCGACTGCTGCAGCTGCTCGGCCTGGCCCGACAACTCCTCGGACGTGGCCGCCAGTTCCTCGGAGGCCGAGGCGTTCTGCTGCGTGGCCTTGCTGAGCTGGCCCATCGCACCGCCGATCTGCGTCACCGACTGGCTTTGTTCGGTGGACGCGGCGGCGATCTCCTGCACCAGGTCGCTGGTCTTCTGGATCGACGGCACGATTTCTTCCAGCAGCTTGCCCGCGCGTTCGGCGGTGCTGACGCTGTGCGTGGCCAGGTCGCCAATCTCCTTGGCCGCTTCCTGGCTGCGTTCGGCCAGCTTGCGCACCTCGGCGGCGACGACGGCGAAGCCCTTGCCATGTTCGCCGGCGCGGGCGGCCTCGATGGCGGCGTTCAGCGCCAGCAGGTTGGTCTGGTAGGCGATGTCGTCGACGATGCTGATCTTGGCGGCGATCTGCTTCATCGCGCTGACGGTCTGCACGACGGCCGTGCCGCCGTCGCCGGCTTCCTTGGCCGCCTTCGTGGCCATGCCGTCGGTGATGCGGGCGTTGTCGCTGTTCTGCGTGATCGAGGCCGACATCATGTCGATCGAGGCCGTCGTCTCTTCCACCGACGAGGCCTGCTCGCTGGCCGACTGCGACAGGCTTTGCGCCGTGGCGCTGACCTGGGTGGCGGCGCCGGTCAGCGCGTCGGCCGCGGCACGCACCTCGTCGATGATGGCGGCCAGCTTGTCGCAGCTGGTGTTGGCGTCGTGTTTGACCTGGTCGAAGGTGCCTTGTGCGTCGCGGGTGATGCGCTGCGTCAGGTCGCCGCCGGCCAGGCCCGAGAAGACACGGCCGACGTCGGCAATGATGTCGGCCAGCGCCTGGCTGGTGGCGTTCGCGTCGGTTTTCACGCGGCCGAAGCTGCCGTCGTAGTTGCGTGTGATGCGCTGGCTCAGGTCGCCGGCGGCCAGCGCGCCGAAGACACGGCCGACGTCGCCGAAGATCACCGAGGTCGTTTCCATCAGCCCGTTGACGCCTTCGCAGAGCTCGCGGATCGGGCCGCTCTTGCCGTCCAGCGGGATGCGCTGGTCGAGGTCGCCGTTGCGGGCCGCGGCCGTCACCTGCTGTGCCTGCTCGACCGCCTGCTTCAGCATGTTGGCGGCCTGCACCTGGGCCGTCACGTCGGTGGCGATCTTCACGATCTTCCCGACACGGCCCATCTCGTCGTTCACCGGCGCGTAGACGGCCTGGATCCAGATTTCCTGGCCGTTTTTCGCGATGCGGCGGAAGGTGTCGCTCTGCGGCTTGCCGGCGTTCAGGTCGCGCCAGAACTGCGCATAGGCCTGCGAGGCCGCCAGCGCCGGCTCGACGAACATGCGGTGGTGCTGGCCGACGATCTCTTCGCTGCGGTAGCCCAGGGTCTGCAGGAAGTTGCGGTTGGCCTGCAGCACATGGCCACCGAGGTCGAACTCGATGTAGGCGTAGCTGGCGTCGATGGCGGCGAGGATGCCGCGTGCGTTCTGGCGCTCGATCTCGGCGGCCGTGATGTCGTAGCGCACGCCCAGGTACTTCAGCGGCTTGCCGTTGTCGCCGAGGATGGGCGCGACGACGGCATCGACGTAGTACGGTGTGCCGTCCTTCGCGCGGTTCTTGATGACACCGCGGAAGATGTCGCCGCGGCCGATGGTCTGCCACAGCTGCTTGAACGTGTCCTTGGACATGTCCGGGTGCCGCGTGCGGTTGTGCGGGTAGCCGATCAACTCGTCGCGGTTGTATTTCGAGACCTCGATGAACTTGTCGTTGACGCTGAGGATGTCGCCCTTCTTGTCGGCCTCCGAGACGATGCTCGTGACGTTCATGATGTCGGTGCGCACCTTCAGCTCGGCCTCGGCCTCGGCCAGCCGGGCACGGGTCGCGGCCAGTTCGCCGTCCTTGGCCGCCAATGCGGCGGCGGCTTCGGCACGGGCCTGCTCGGCCTGCTGCAGCTCGGCGCCTGCAACGAGGCGCGCCATCCAGGAGACTTGGGGCTGGTTCATGGGGTTGGTCCTACAGCAAGGATCGGGAGAGGGCAGTGCCGGCGGTCGACAGCGGGAGGGGTGTTCTGATTCGAGTAAATCAGTGAATACGACGTTATCGACGCGACCAAGGCGAAAATGAGTCGATAAATTCTTCGTGCATCGCTGAGAAGTGATATTGATGAAATCGGCAATCCCGAGCTGGTCGCTGTTTGATTTCAGCGATTTGACCGGCTGGCTGCGCCGCACCAGACTGCGCGGCTGTGTCGTTTTCAGGCCGGCCCCAGCCGGCATCCCACCGTGAACCTGGCCCGTTGTTCCGCTGTCGCTGTTCCGCTGCGTGCGCTGTGCGCCGCCGCCTGCTGGTTGTCGCTGTGCGCCGCTGGTGCCTGGGCCGCCCAGCCCAGCACCCGTGTGCGCGCCGAGATCCCGGCCGAGTTCCGTTGGGACTTCAGTGCCATCTACCCGTCCTGGGACGTCTGGGAAGCCGACATGCGGCGCATGGACACGCTGATGCAGGCTTTTGGCAAGCGCAAGGGCAGCCTGGGCCGCGGCCCGGCTGCCTTGCTGCAGGCCTACCAGGCCTACGACGAGATCGGCAAGCTCAGCTACAAGCTCTACCGCTACCCGCAGCTGCAGCGCGACGTCGACAGCCGCGACCAGGCCGTGGCCGCGCGTTTCCAGCGTGTGCAGGCGCAGTACGCGCAGTTCGAGGCTGCCACCGCCTGGTTCCAGCCCGAGCTGCTGAAGCTGCCGCAGGCACGGGTGCGCAGCTGGATCGACACGACGCCGGCGCTGCAGCCCTACCGCTTCACCATCCTCGACAGCTTCCGCCGCCAGGCCCATGTGCTGGACGAAGCCGGCGAACGCCTGCTGGCGCTGGCCGGCCCGCTGGGCCGGGCGCCCGACAACGCCTACAACGAGCTGTCGACCTCGGACATCCAGTTCCCCACCATCCAGCTGTCTGACGGCAAAAGCGTGACGCTGTCGCCGGGCAACTACCGCGCGCTGCTGGACGGCAACCCGGTGCAGGCCGACCGTGCCAAGGCCGCGGCCACCCACCTGGCCGCCTATGGCAAGACGGCCAACAGTTTTGCCGCCACCTACGAAGGCATCCTGCAGCGCGACTGGTTCCTGGCCCAGGCGCGCAAACACAAGACGACGCTGGACGCGGCACTGTCGGAGAACAAGGTGCCGCGCAGCGTGGTCGAGACGCTGATCGCCACCACACGCGCCGGCACCGGCCCGCTGCAGCGTTATGCCAGGCTGCGCAAGAAGCTGCTGCAGCTGGACAGCTACCACTCCTACGACAGCGCCGTGCCGGTGTTCCGCAGCGACAAGACCTGGCCTTACGAAGAAGCCCGCGCGCTGGCGCTGGAGTCGGTGGCGCCGCTGGGGGCCGACTACCTGGCGCGCTACCGCCAGTTCGTCACCGGCGGCCGCATCGACGTCTACGAAAACGAAGGCAAACGCAGCGGCGCCTACAGTGCCGGTGTCTACGGCGTCGGCCCCTACCAGCTGCTGAACTACAACGACACGCTGGACGCGGTGTTCACCTTCGCCCACGAAGGCGGACATGCGATGCACACGGTGCTGTCCTACGAGCACCAGCCCTTCGTCACGGCCGACTACACGATCTTCGTCGCCGAGGTCGCGTCCACCACCAACGAACGTTTCCTGCTCGACACGCTGCTGGCCAAGACCAGCGACCCGAAGCAGCGTTTCCTGCTGCTCGAACATGCCGTCGACGCCATCGTCGGCACCTTCTACACGCAGGTGATGTTCGCCGACTTCGAGCTGCAGGCGCACCAGCGCGTGGAGAAGGGCGAGCCGGTGACGACCGAGGTGCTGAACAGCCTGTACCTCGGCCTGCTGAAGACCTACTACGGCGACGCGCTCAGCGTCGACGACTTCTACAAATGGACCTGGGCCCGCATCAGCCACTTCTTCAACTCGCCGTACTACGTCTACCAGTACGCCACCTGCTTTGCGTCGTCGGCCCAGCTCTACAAGCAGATGACCACAGGCACGCCCGAATCGAAGCGCGCGGCCACCGAGCGTTACCTCACGCTGCTGAAGAGCGGCGGCAACGACCATCCGATGGCGCAGTTGAAGAAGGCCGGTGTCGACCTGACGCAGCAGGCCACGGTGCAGGCCGTGGTCGACCAGCTCGATGCGCTGGTGACGCAGATGGAAACCGAGGCGGCGAAGATCACGCGCTGAGGCCGTCGCGGCCGGGCGGCTTCAGTTCACGAACATCGAGACCGCCGGCGTGAACTGGAACTGCGGCCCGCCGTCCGGCGCGAAGAACTGCGGGCCGGGACGATGCGCTGCGCCATGGACACTGCTGCTTGCAGGGGCTGGTGCTGCACGACGAACGGGCACCGGGGTTTTCGGCCGGGCAAAAAAAGCCGCCGGGCAGACCCGGCGGCTTTTGTTCCGTCGCAAGGGTTTATTTGCCGGTCGGCACCTTGCCTTCCACGCCCTTGACGTAGAAGTTGATGCCGCTCATGAACTTGTCGTCGGCGACCTCGTCCTTCTTCACCACTTCCTTGCCGTCCTGGCCGAGGATGGGGCCCTTCCAGATCACGAAGCTGCCGTCCTTCAGGCCGGCCTTGACCTTCTCGATCTGTTCCTTGGTGTCGGCCGGCACCTTGTCGCTGATGCTGACGATGTCGATTGCACCTTCCTTCACGCCCCACCAGGTGCCGCTGCCGCCCTTCCAGCTGCCGTCCAGCGCGGCGCGTGTGGCGGCGATGTAGTACGGCGCCCAGTTGATGACGGCGCTGGCCAGGTGGGCGTCGGGCGCGTAGGCGCTCATGTCGCTGTCCCAGCCGAAGGCCAGCTTCTTGTTCGTGGCGGCGGTCTTCAGCACGGCCGACGAGTCGGTGTTCTGGAACAGCACGTCGGCGCCGGCGTTGATCAGGCTTTGTGCGGCCTCGGTTTCCTTCGGCGGCGCGAACCACTCGTTGACCCAGACCACCTTGGTCTTGACCTTGGGGTTCACGCTCTGCGCGCCCAGCGTGAAGCTGTTGATGTTGCGGATGACCTCGGGAATGGGGATGGAGCCCACCACGCCCAGCGTGTTGCTCTTGGTCATCTTGCCGGCGATGACACCGGCCATGTACGCGCCTTCGTAGGTGCGGCTGTCGTAGGTGCGCATGTTGTCGGCCTGCTTGTAGCCGGTGGCATGCTCGAACTTCACATCCTTGGCGTCGGGCGCCACCTTCAGCATCGGCTCCATGTAGCCGAAGGTGGTGCCGAAGATCAGCTTGTTGCCCTGGCCCACCATGTCGCGGAACACCCGTTCGGCGTCGGCGGCCTCGGGCACGTTCTCGACGAAGCTGGTGACGACCTTGTCGCCGAATTCCTTCTCCACGGCCTTGCGGGCGTTGTCGTGCGCGAAGGTCCAGCCGCCGTCGCCGACCGGGCCGACGTAGGCAAATGCGATCTTCAGCGGTGCGGGCTTGGCCGGGGCCGCAGCCGAGGCCGGCGCGGCGGCATCCGGCGCTTCTTCCTTCTTGCCGCAGCCGGCAAGCACGGCGGCAGCCGCGGCGCTGAGCAGCAGCAGCGAACGCTTCGAGACAACGAGGGTCATGGGTGCTCTCTCCTGGGGGTGAAGTTTGGATTATGGATTCAGGAACCGGGGAAAAAAGGCTTGCCGAGGGAAGCCGGCATGAGAGATGCAGCCCCCGGCCGCAGAGCGGCCGCCCCCCGAGGGGGCGTTCGCATGGCTTGGGAGCGGCCCGGCGCCATGCTCAGGAACCCGGAAAGAAGGGCTTCCCGAGGGAAGCCGGCATGTTGACGCGGATCCAGCCGGCGTTGCGCGAGATCAGCACCAGCACGACGATGGTGGCCAGGTAGGGCAGCATGGTCAGGAACTGGCTGGCGATCTCCACGCCCTGGCCCTGCAGGTGGAACTGCAGCATCGTGACGCCGCCGAACAGGTAGGCGCCCAGCAGCACACGCGCCGGCCGCCAGGTGGCGAAGGTGGTCAAAGCCAGTGCGATCCAGCCCTTGCCGGCCACCATGCCCTGCACCCACAGCGGCGTGTAGATCACGCTGATGTAGGCGCCTGCCAGGCCGCAGAGTGCACCGCCCACCACCACGGCTGCCATGCGGATGCGGCGCACCGGGTAACCCAGGGCATGGGCCGACTCGGGCGATTCGCCGACCGCACGCAGCACCAGCCCGGCACGTGAGCGGTACAGGAACCAGGCCAGCAACAGCGTCAGCGCGATGGCGATGTAGACCATGGGATGCTGGCGGAACAGCGCCGGCCCGATGAACGGGATGTCGGCCAGGCCGGGCACGCTGTACTGCGTGCGTTCGCCGATCTTGGCCTGCACGTAGCCGATGCCGACGAAGGCCGAGAAGCCGGCGCCGAACAGGCTGAGCGCCAGCCCCGACGCGTACTGGTTGGTGTTCAGCCAGATCACCAGCACGCCAAAGGCCGCGGCCATCAATGCACCGGCACCGGCGCCGGCGGCAAAGGCCAGCCAGTCGTTGCCGGTGTGCACGGCGGTGGCGAAGCCGGCGATGGCAGCCACCAGCATCATGCCCTCGGCACCGAGGTTGACGATGCCGGCACGTTCGTTGATCAGCAGCCCCAGGCCGGCGATGGCCAGCACGGTGCCGGCGTTCAGCGTCGAGGCGATCAGCAGCGCGAAGGTGTGGTCCATGGCTCAGGCCGCCTTCATCGTCGAGGGCAAACGCCTGAGGCGGATGCGGTAGTGGATCAGCGTGTCGCAGGCCAGCAGCGTGAACAGCAGCAGGCCCTGGAACACGCCGGTCAGGCTTTTCGGCAGGCCCAGGCGCGACTGCGCCAGTTCACCGCCGATGTAGAACATGCTCATCAGCAGGCCCGAGAACACGATGCCTACCGGGTGCAGCCGCCCGACGTAGGCAACGATGATGGCGGCGAAGCCGTAGCCGGCCGGCACATAGGGCGTCAGCTGGCCCAGCGGCCCGGCGGCTTCCAGCCCACCAGCCAGGCCGGCCATGCCGCCCGAGAGCAGCAGTGCCGTCCACAGTGCGCTGCGCGACGAGAAGCCGGCGTACAGCGCCGCCGCCGGCGCCAGCCCGCCCACCTGCAGCTGGAAACCCTTGTAGGTGCGGAACAGAAAGGCCCAGAAGCCGCCCACTGCCAGCAGCGCCAGCAGCACACCGATGTTGGCGCGCAAGCCATCGACGAGGCGCGGGATCTTCGTTGCCGCGTCGAAGGTGATGGTCTGCGGGAAGTTGTAGCCCTTGGGGTCTTTCCAGGGGCCGTAGACCAGGTAGCTCAGCACCATCTCGGCCACGTAGACCAGCATCAGGCTGACCAGGATCTCGCTGGCGTTGAAGCGGTCGCGCAGCAGCGCGACGATGGCGGCCCACAACATGCCGCCCAGCACGCCGGCGGCCAGCACGGCGACGACGATCCAGCGCCCCATCCACGCGGTCGCCGGCCCGGCCTGCATGGCCACGTAGCCGGCGAACAGCGCGCCGACGACAAACTGCCCTTCGGCGCCGATGTTCCAGACGTTGCTGCGGTAGCAGACCGCCAGGCCCAGCGCGATCAGCACCAGCGGCGTGGCCTTCACGCTCAGCTCCGACAGCGCGTACAGGTTCTTCACCGGCTCGACAAAAAACACCTGCAGGCCGCGCAGCGGGTCCTTGCCCAGCAGCGCAAACAGCACGATGCCGATCAGCACCGTGATCGCCAGCGCCAGCAGCGGGCTGGCGAAGGACATCCACTTCGACGGCTGCGGCCGTGCCTCAAGCTTCAGCATCGAGGGTCTCCGTCTGTGCCGTGGGGGCTGCACTGCCGGCCCACAGGCCGCTCATCCATGCACCGATCTGCTCGATCGTCGCCGCCGCCGTGGGCAGCGACGGCGACACGCGGCCCTGTGCGATGACAACGAGGCGGTCGCTGATCTCGAACAGTTCGTCCAGCTCTTCGCTGACGACCAGCAGCGCACAGCCGGCGTCGCGCAGCTTCAGCAGTTCGCCGCGGATCAGCGCTGCCGCGCCCACGTCCACGCCCCAGGTCGGCTGGCTGACGATCAGCAGCCTGGGGTTGGCGTCGATCTCGCGGCCGACGATGAACTTCTGCAGGTTGCCGCCCGACAGGCTCTTGGCCGCGGCGCCGGGGCCGCCGGCCTTCACCTGGAACCGCTGGATGATGTGTTCGGCCAGCTGCTGCACGGCACGGGTGGCGATCCAGCCGCTGCGCGACACCGTCTGCGTGCGGGTCAGCAACGTGTTCTGCGCCAGGCTGAAACCGGGCACGGCGCCACGGCCCAGGCGTTCCTCGGGCACGAAGTGCAGGCCTTCGTGGCGACGCCGGCGCGGCGAGTGGCCGGCGATGTCGCGGCCGAAGAGGCGGATGCTGCCGGCCGGCGCCCTGGTGTCTTCACCCGACAGCGCCGCCATCAGCTCCTGCTGGCCGTTGCCGGAGACACCGGCAATGCCCAGGATCTCGCCGGCCCGCACTTCGAAGCCGATGTCCTTCAGCGTCGTGCCGAAGGGGTCGCGCTGCGCCAGCGACAAGCCTTGCACCGCCAGCACCACATCGCCGGCAGCGCGGCTCTGGTGTTGCAGCTGCGGCGGCTCGGCGCCGATCATCAGCCGCGACAGGCTGGCATTGCTCTCCTGCGTCGGGTCGACCTCACCGGTGACCTTGCCGCCGCGCAGCACCGTGCAGTGGTGGCACAGCGCGCGGATCTCGTCGAGCTTGTGGCTGATGTAGAGGATGCTGGTGCCGGCCGCCGACAGCTGGCGCAGCGTGACGAAAAGCTTGTCCACGGCCTGCGGCGTCAGCACCGAGGTCGGTTCGTCGAGGATCAGCAGTTGCGGGTTGGTCAGCAGCGCACGCACGATCTCGACACGCTGGCGTTCACCGACCGACAGCGAATGCACGGGCCGCAGCGGGTCCACGTCCAGCCCGTAGCTGTGCGCGAGTTCGCTGATGCGCTGCGTCACCGTGGCCAGCGAGAGGCTCTTGTCCAGGCCCAGCCAGACGTTTTCGGCCGCCGTCAGCGTGTCGAACAGGCTGAAGTGCTGGTAGACCATGCTGATGCCGAGCTGGCGCGCCTCGGCCGGGCTCTTCAGTTTCACGGCCTGGCCGTTCCAGCGGACTTCGCCGGCGTCGGGCTGCACGGCGCCGTAGATGATCTTCATCATCGTGCTCTTGCCGGCGCCGTTTTCGCCGAGCACGGCGTGGATCTCGCCGGGTTTGACACGCAGGTTCACGCCATCGTTGGCGCGCACCGCCGGGTACTGCTTGCTGATGCCTGTGAGTTCGAGGCGGAGCATGGCGGCCTTTCAGCGTCTCAGGGTTGGGGGCGGGCGTAGCGGCAGCGGCCGGCCACATGGCTGGCCACGACGTTGCGTTCATCGGCCTGCGTCAGCCAGGCGAACACACGGGCGTGCAGGTCTTGCGCCGGCAGCGGCGGCACGGCGCCGCGGGCCACGGCGTCGCGGTGGCGGGC
>JBASTF010000941.1:0-6310 GCA_049274755.1 Rubrivivax sp.
CTTCGGAAGCTGCCTCGGCGCCGGCCGCTGCTTCGGCCCCGGAAGCCGCCGCGTCGAAGTAAGAACGCGACATGCCCACCAGCCGCATTGCTGCGGTTGGCCGGGAACAAAAAAGCCGCCCGAGGGCGGCTTTTTTGTTGGCCGGGACCGAAGGGCGCCCCGGCGCAGATCCTCAGCGCAGTTCCTTGACCAACTGGGCCACGATGCGCTGCCCGGCGTCGCCGGATGCCGCGTCACCGCTGCCGGCCAGCACCGAGACCACGCTCTTGCCCTCGGCCGTCTTCACGCTGATGCGGTAGCGCTCGGGGCCGCGCGGCGTGTCGTCGCCGAAGAGGCGGGCCCAGAAGCCCGGCTCTTCCTTGCCGGCGTACTTCGGGTCGACATAGCGCACAAAGTACAGTCCGGCGGCGCGGTCGCGGTCTTCGACGGTGAAACCACTGCGGTCCAGCGCCAGGCCGACACGGCGCCAGGCGCGGTCAAAGGGCTCGTCGACCTCGAGTGCCGCCACGGTGCCGGGCAGCGGCCGGGCACGCGACGGTGTGTCGGGGGCGTTGACCACCGCGGCACGTGCCACGGTGTCGGCCGGGCCCAGCTTGGTCATCAGCCGGCTCAGGAACTCGGCCTCGAGCTGCGGGTCGTTGGCCCGTGCACGCCACTTCGTGCTGTCGTTGCGTTCGCCGGTGTAGACCTCTTCCAGCCCGCGGTGGCTGATGTAGACCTCGCTGCCGGTGGCCGTGCGCTCGACGCGCGTGCGGAACAGGTCGCGTTCGCCGCTGTCGAACAGGCCGCCGAGGAAACGCCCGATGGCGCTGCGGATCGCGTCCTGCGGCAGCTTGGCGCGGTTCTCGGCCCAGTCGGTTTCCATCACGCCGGCTTCGGTGTTTTCGCTGGCGATCGTGAAACCGCGTTCGGTCCAGAAGGCCTTCAGCAGCGGCCACAGCTGTTCGGGTGCCATCGGCACGACCAGCCAGCGTGTGCTGCCCTGGCGCTCGATGCGGATGTCGCCGCGGGTGTTCGGTGCCACCGTCTGCGTGGCGCCGGCCGGGTTGGCTGCCGCCCCGGGCGTGGCGGCGGCGCTGACGACACCGCCCTGGGTCTGGTAGCGGCTGTCGCGTGCAAGCTGGCTCAGGTCGGGCGGCACGTCCAGCGGCTTGGCCTTGGCGACGGAGCCTTTGTAGTCGACCTTGTCGCCGGAGAGCAGGCCATCGGAACTGCAGGCAGCGCACAGTGCGGCGGTCGCCAGCAGCAGAAGGCGGGCCGGGTGGGCGGCGGGGGAACGTTTCACTTCGGGGGTCTCCGGCGCGGCCGGCGGCGGCCACGTTGATTGCTGCAGGGAAAAGGAAGAGCGGGGCGCGTTCAGGCGCCGATGCCGGCGTCGTGCAAGGCCTGGCCGACGGCTGCTTCACCAGCTGCTGTCAGCGGCAGGATGGGCAGGCGCAGGTGGTTGGCCAGCAGGCCCAGACGGGCCATCGCCCACTTCGTCGGTGCCGGGCTGGGTTCGCAGAACAGCTGCTTGTGCAGCGGCAGCAACTGCAGGTGGATCTGCGTTGCACGTTTGACATGGCCTTCGATGGCGGCGATGCACAGCTCATGCATCAGCCTGGGTGCGACATTGGCAGTGACGCTGACATTGCCCTTGCCGCCCAGCAGCATCAGCGCCACGGCCGTGCTGTCGTCGCCCGAGTAGACGGCAAACCCCGCCGGCGCCTGCTTGATCAGCCAGGCCGCACGTTCGATGTCGCCGGTGGCTTCCTTGATGCCGACGATGCCGGGCACCTGGGCCAGCCGCAGCACGGTGTCGTGCTGCATGTCGGCCACCGTGCGGCCGGGCACGTTGTACAGCACCATCGGCAGGTCCACCGCTTCGGCGATGGCGCGGAAGTGGCGGTAGATGCCTTCCTGCGAGGGTTTGTTGTAGTAGGGCACAACCTGCAGCACGCAGTCGGCGCCGACCTGCTTCGCGAACTTCGTCAGCTCGATGGCTTCGTGCGTGGCGTTGCCGCCGGCGCCGGCCATGATGGGCACACGGCCCTTGGCGTGTTCGACGGCGACGCGGATGATCTCGCAGTGTTCGTCGACCGACACCGTCGGCGACTCGCCGGTGGTGCCGACGACGCCGATGCAGTCCGTGCCTTCGGCGATGTGCCAGTCGATCAGGCGTCGCAGGCCGTCGTAGTCGACGCTGCCGTCTTCGTGCATCGGCGTGACCAGCGCGACGATGCTGCCAACAATTGCCTTCATGGGCGTGTTGCTCAGGAGAAAACGGCGATTTTAGCCGCCGAGGCCGGTGCTGCCTGCGCCACCACCCGTTGCACACGCCTGGGCGGGTCGTCCAGCAGTCCGTCTTCGTAGGCCACGATCTGCAGGCCCCGGCTCATCGCCAGCAGTTCACCGGGCTGCAACAGGAACTCTGCCCGTGATGGTTTGCCGTAACGTTGCTGGCCGTCGGCAAAGGTTTCGTGCAGGTACAAGCCACCGTCGGCCAGGGCCGCCAGCAAGGCCGGCTGCAATGGCCGCCACAGGTAGTTGGTGACGATCACGGCGTCGAAACGCCGGCCGGGCAGCGGCCAGGGGCCAGCTTCGATGTCGGCCAGCACGGTTTCCGCGGCGATGCCCGACAAGCCCGCCAGCGCCTCGGCATTGCGGTCGACGCCGGTGACGCGAAAGCCCTGCGCGGCCAGCCAGCGCAGGTGGCGGCCACTGCCGCAGGCGAGGTCGAGCACGCTGCCGCCGGGGCGGATCAGCGGTGCCCAGCGCCGCACCCAGTCCGACGGCGCCGCCGCCATCATCCGAAGCAGGCCCAGACGCGGTTGGCCAGGTCCACCGCCAGGTGCGGGTTCAGGTAGGCGGCAAACACCAGCAGCAGCACCAGCAGTGCGGCGGGCCAGGCCAGGTGTTGTGCCTTCATCGCCGGCCTCAGGCGGTTTTCAGTGCCGGCCTGGCGATGGCCGTCTCGCGCACCGGCAGGTTCACCAGCGCGGCGAAGATGCCGAGCGCGATCGAGATGTACCAGACGATGTCGTAGCTGCCCGTCATGTCGTAGAGCTTGCCGCCCAGCCACACGCCCATGAAGGAGCCCACCTGGTGGCTCAGGAACACGAAGCCGCCCAGCATCGACATGTACTGCACGCCGAAGATCTGCGCCACGATGGCATTGGTCGGCGGCACGGTGGACAGCCAGAGGAAGCCGATCGCCGCAGCGAACAGGTAGACGCTCCAGGGTGTCAGCGGCGCCAGCAGGAACAGGCTGATGACGACGGCGCGCAGGAAGTAGATCGTCGCCAGGATGTGGCGCTTGGCCAGCTTGCTGCCCAGCACACCGGCGGTGTAGGTGCCGAAGACGTTGAACAGGCCGATCAGCGCCAGCGCCGTGGTCGCCACGCTGGGGCTCATGCCCTGGTCCTTCAGGTAGCTGGGCATGTGCACGCCGATGAACACCACCTGGAAGCCGCAGACGAAATAGCCCGCCGTCAGCAGCCGGAAGCTGTTGTCGCCGAAGGCCTCGCGCAGCGCGGCATTGACACTTTGTTTGGGGCCGCCATGGGCGGCAGCCGGCGGTTCGCGCAGGCCAAAGGCCAGCGGCAGGATGGCCAGCGACAGCGCACCCAGGATGAACAGCGCGTTCTGCCAGCCGCTGCCGGCGATGAGCCAGTTTTCCACCGGCACCATCAGGAACTGGCCGAATGAACCGGCAGCGGCCGTGATGCCCATGGCCCAGGAGCGTTTTTCCGGCGCCACCTGGCGCGCGATGACGCCGTAGACGATGGCATAGGTGCAGCCCGACTGCGCCAGCCCCAGCAGCAGCCCGGCGCTGCCGTTGAAGGCCAGGCCCGAGGTGGCCAGCGCCATGCCGACCAGGCCCAGCGCATAGAGGATGCCGGCGACGACCAGCACGCGGAAGGCGCCGTAGCGGTCGGCCAGCATGCCGGCCAGCGGCCCGGCCAGGCCCCAGGCCAGGTTCTGCACCGCCAGCGCAAAGGCGAAGGTTTCGCGGCTCCAGCCGCGCTCCATCGTGATCGGCTGCAGCCACAGGCCGAAGCCGTGGCGGATGCCCATCGACAGCGTGACGACCATCGCGCCGCAGATCAGCACCTGAGACATTGACAGCCGGTTCGGCATGGAAGCTGCATTCATTCGGCGATTCTGTCGGAAATCGCTGCAAGCCGTCGGCCATGACACCGATACAGTTTTCGACACCCACAGGAGCGGCGCGATGAAGGTTCTGGTACTCGGCGGCGGTGTCATCGGCGTGGCCTCGGCCTATTTCCTGGCCCGCGCCGGCCACGAGGTGGAACTGGTGGATCGCCAGTCGGGCCCGGCGCTGGAAACCAGCTTCGCCAACGCCGGCGAGGTCAGCCCCGGCTACAGCGCGCCCTGGGCCGGGCCGGGTGTGCCGGTGAAGGCCATCAAGTGGATGCTGATGCAGCATTCGCCGCTGGTCATCTGGCCGCTGCTGGACCCGGCGATGTGGCGCTGGGGCGCGATGATGCTGGCCAACTGCACGAAGAAGGCCTATGCGCTGAACAAGAGCCGCATGGTGCCGCTGGCCGAATACAGCCGCGACGTGCTGAAGGCGCTGCGTGCCGAAACCGGCATCGCCTACGACGACCGGGCCCAGGGCACGCTGCAGCTGTTCCGCACGCAGAAGCAGCTCGACGGCATTGCCGGCGACGTCGAGGTGCTGCAGCAATACGGCGTGCCGTTCGAGGTGCTGGACCGCGAGGGCTTCTGCAAGGTCGAGCCGGCGCTGAAACTCACGCAGCACAAGTTCGTCGGTGCTTTGCGCCTGCCGAACGACGAAACCGGCGACTGCTTCAAGTTCACGAACCGCCTGGCCGAGATGGCTGCCGCGCTGGGTGTGCAGTGCCGCTGGAACACACGCATCGAAGCGCTGCAGGTCGGCGGTGCTGCCATCACCGGCGTGCACACCGATGCCGGCCTGCTGCGCGCCGACAAGGTGGTGCTGGCACTGGGCAGCCACAGTGCCGGGCTGCTGGAGCCTGTGGGCATCCGCATCCCCGTCTACCCGGTGAAGGGCTACTCGATCACGGTGCCGATCAGCGACGCGCAGCACGCGCCCGAAAGCACCATCATGGACGAGACGCACAAGGTGGCCGTCACGCGTCTGGGCGACCGCATCCGCGTCGGCGGCACGGCCGAACTCGCCGGCTACAGCCTGAACCTGCGCGAAGCGCGGCGCGCCACGCTGAACCATGTCGTCAGCGACCTGTTCCCGCGCGGCGGCGATGTCGCCCAGGCCACGTTCTGGTGCGGCCTGCGGCCGATGACACCCGACGGCACACCCATCGTCGGCCCGACACCGGTGAAGGACCTGCTGCTGGCCACCGGCCACGGCACGCTGGGCTGGACCATGGCCTGCGGCACCGGGCGTGTGATCGCCGACATGGTCAGCGGCAAGGCGCCCGAGATCGACGTCGGCGGCCTGGCGATGGCACGCTACCGCTGAACCTGCGGCCCCGGGCCCGGGCGGGGCCGCTCCGTAGAATCCCGCCCCATGGCAACGAAGCAACCCAGCACCTACGGCGAAGCCTCGATCCGCGTGCTCAAGGGCCTGGAGCCCGTGAAGCAGCGGCCGGGCATGTACACGCGCACCGACAACCCGCTGCACATCATCCAGGAAGTGCTGGACAACTCGGCCGACGAGGCGCTGGCCGGCCACGGCAAGAAGATCAAGGTCACCCTGCACGCGGACGGCTCGGTCAGCGTCGAGGACGACGGCCGCGGCATCCCCTACGGCCTGCACCCGGAGGAAAAGGCGCCGGTGATCGAGCTGGTGTTCACCCGCCTGCATGCCGGCGGCAAGTTCGACAAGGGCAAGGGCGGTGCCTACAGTTTTTCCGGCGGCCTGCACGGCGTCGGTGTCAGCGTCACGAATGCGCTGTCCAAACGGCTGGAAGCCACCTCTTACCGGGACGGCATGGTGGCCAAACTGGTGCTCGAGGCCGGCGACGTCACCGAGAAGCTGCACCTGCGCAAGGCCGTCGAAGGCGACCGCAAGTCCGGCACCACGGTGCGGGCCTGGCCGGACAGCAAGTATTTCGAAGCCTCGGCGCTGCCCATGCCCGAGCTCACCCACCTGCTGCGCAGCAAGGCGGTGCTGATGCCGGGCGTCACGGTGACGCTGGCGGTCGAAAAAACCAAGGAAGTACAGACCTGGGTCTACAAGGGCGGCCTGCGCGACTACCTGATGCAGACCCTGCCGGCCGATCCGGTGATCCCGCTGTTCGAGGGCGAAGGCTTTGCCGATGCCGCGCACGACAGCTTTGCCGAAGGCGAGGGCGCCCAGTGG
>JBASTF010000942.1:0-2414 GCA_049274755.1 Rubrivivax sp.
CCACCATCGCGGCCGTAGTCGGCCTGGGCCAGCGGCAGGTCGGCCATCTGCGTGCGCGACAGGCCGCCACCGGGCGCCGCCGGGCCGGCCAGCAGCGTCGTGCGCGCCTCTTCCAGTTCGGCCAGCTGGCGCCTGTACTTGTCCTTCAGCGCGTCGGTTGGCGCTGCGGCGATGCGTGCCTCCAACTGCGTCACACGCTCCAGCAGCGCCTGCTCGATGCCGGCCGGCGTGACGCTGGCTTCCAGGCCCAGCAGCTGCAGCGCTTGTTCGCGGTGGACGGCCATGGTGTTGTTCTTCTGATGTTGCGGTTCAGGCGTTGATGCGGGCGGCGGCCACCCATTCGAGTTCCTGCGCGCCGCCGGCCGGTGACGCACCGCCGTCGCTGTGCAGCGTGTGGGCGAGCTGGGTGCCGAGGTCGCGGTCGCGTGCGGCGATGTGGATCAGGCCGTCGCTGCCGACGTCGACCTGCACCTCCACCGGGTGGTTGCGGCGCGGCGCCAGGATGGGGCCGAACGCGAAGTGGCCGAGGCTGGCTTCGATGGCCGGTTCGCCGCGGCGCTGCACAAACTCCAGCACCAGCCGCGTCTGGTCTTCGCGGTTGGTGAAGAAGCTGCGGCTGTAGCGCGCCGGCAGCGCGGTGTTGCGCGGAATCAGCGTCTCCAGCGACGGCGCCTGGGTCTGGCGGTCCCAGACACGCAGGCAGAGGTCGTAGCCGCTGGCCTGGCGCACCAGGCTGTCGGCATCGGCCCCGGCACCCAGGCGTTGCGCGATCAGCGCCGCACCGTAGGCCACGGCCTGGTGCGGCTGGCGCGACACCAGGTCGGCCGCTGCCTTGCCCGACACCGCCAGCAGCGAGCGTGTCACCGCCGGCAGCAGCGACGAGCCGCCGGTGAGCACGATCTTGTCGACATCGCGCCACCCCAGACCGGCGCCGGCCAGGCAGCGTTCGCAGGCCAGCAGCGACTGGTCCACCTGCTGCTGGCAGACGGCCTCGAACTGCGCCCGTGTCAGCACGAAGTCCAGCGGCACGCCGCCCAGCAGCAGCGACTGGCGGTGCAGCGCCAGCGCCGGGTTCGTGGCGAGCTTGATCTTGGCCTGTTCGGCGACACGGCGCAGCCGCTGCTGCGAGGCGGCGTCGCCGGCACCACCGGCCAGCCCCATGATGGCCTCGTCGACATGGCGCCCGCCGAGCCGCGCCACGCCGTCGGTGGCCAGCACGAACAGCCCCTGGGGGCCGGACTGCAGCAGCGTCACGTCGAAGGTGCCGCCGCCGAAGTCGTAGACCAGCAGCGTGCGGTCGGCCGCGCCTTCGTCCAGCCCATAGTAGGTGGCGGCGGCCACCGGCTCCTCGATCAAGCGCGCACCGGCCAGCCCGGCCAGGCGCGCGGCCAGCAGCGTGGCCTTGCGCTGGGCGTCGGTGAACTGCGCCGGCACCGTGACGACCGCCGGGCCCAGTTCGTCGGTGTGGAAGGTCTGGGCGTCGCGCAGCAGCTTCTTCAGGATCAGCGCCGACAGCGCCGGTGCGCTCCAGGCACGCTGCAAATGGTCCTGGTACAACCAGCCGCCGTCGTCGAGGTGGGCCTTGACGAAACGTGCCAGCGGCAGCTGCGGTGCGTCGTCCAGCAGTTCCTCGGCCGCCTGGCCGACCAGGGTGCCTTCGCGCCCGATGTAGACGACGCTGGGCGTGCGGAAGCTGTTGGCGTCCTGCGCATCGGGGAACAGCGCCGGCTGGCCATGGGCGTTGACGTGGGCGACCAGCGAAAACGTGGTGCCGAGGTCGATGCCCGGGAAGATCACGCGGCAGCCCCCGCCGCCGGCCCGCGTGTGGCCTCG
This sequence comes from Rubrivivax sp., assembly GCA_049274755.1. Taxonomy (GTDB): domain Bacteria; phylum Pseudomonadota; class Gammaproteobacteria; order Burkholderiales; family Burkholderiaceae_C; genus Rubrivivax. The sequence goes on from JBASTF010000942.1 coordinate 1,834, forward strand.
CGCAGCGCCGTCTGCGCGTCCGACGCCAGCTGCTGTGCCTGCAGCCGCAGCTTGGCCACCTGCTGGCCCAGGGCCTGCATCTCTTTCTCGCGCTGCTCGATCAGCTTGACGCGGCCGCGCAATTCCTTGCGCTCGCTGTCGCTCTGCGCCGCGGCGCCGGCCTGCCATTCACGCTGGGCCGCTTCCAGCCGCGCAACGAAGTCGCGTTTGGCCTGCTCGACGAACTCCAGCAGCCGCGTCTGCAGTTCGCGCGAGACCTCGGCCGCCCCACGTTCCAGATCGGCCAGCACCCCTTCGCGCACCTTGTCGATCTCGCGGCTCAGCGCCAGCGCGTCCTCGCGTTTCCAGGCATGGAAGGTCCAGGCCACGCCGCCCGCGAACAGCAGCAGCAGGAACACGCCGGCCAGCGCCGCCTGGCGCACGTTGAAGCCGAGGAAGCTGCCGATCAGCGACAACACCATCAGCACGCCGAACACCAGCTGGCGCCCGGCGCCCAGGCGCTGCAGGAAACCGCGGCGCGGCAGTTCGCCGCGGTACTTCAGGTCCAGCGCCGCCACGTCGCGCAGCGCCTGCCACAGCGC
>JBASTF010000943.1:0-5823 GCA_049274755.1 Rubrivivax sp.
GCCCAGCACCGTGCTGCTGCCGGCCGTGATCACCGCCACCGGCGCCCGGTTCGTCGCCGGCGGGTTGCTCGGCGGCGCCGTGCCGTCCGCACCACCGCCACCCCCACCGCCACAAGCCGCCAGCAGCAGGCTCATGGCCAGCACACCGGCATTCCACACCCTCGTCATGCAGCCCCCAACGATCATGCTGGCGCCATGCGGCGCCCTTGGGGACACTGTATCGCCGATCAGCCGGCCACCAGGCGCACGGGGCCGCGCTGCGGCTCGGGTTCTGCGTCGAAACGCTCGAAACCGGTGTAACAGAGGAAGTGGCGGTGCGTGGCGCGGCCGAACAGCGTCATGCCCAGCCTGGCCGCCATCTCGTGCCCCATCGCGGTGACACCGTTGCGCGAGACGATGATGGGCACCCCCATCTGCGCCGACTTCATCACCATCTCGCTGGTCAGCCGGCCCGTCGTGTAGAACAGCTTGTCGGCACCGGCCACGCCATGCAGCGCCATCCAGCCGGCGATGGTGTCGATGGCGTTGTGGCGGCCCACGTCTTCCACAAACGTCAGCAGCTGCGCGCCCTGGAACAGTGCGCAGCCATGCACCGAGCCGGCCTTGCGGTGCACGCTGTTGCGCTGGCGCATGGTTTCCAGCATCTGCAGCAAGGTGCCCTGGCCGATGCGCGCCTGCTGGGCGCCGGGCAGTTGCACGGTTTCCAGCTGCGACAGCAGGTCGCCGAACACCGTGCCCTGGCCGCAGCCGGTGGTGACCACCCGTGTGGCCGTGCGGCTGTCGATGTCGCCGATGCCGGCGCGGGTGTGCACCGCGGCGGCAGCCACGTCCCAGTCCACGGTGATCGACTCGATCCCGGCCATGCTGCCGACCAGGCGCTGGTTCAGCAGATAGCCCAGCACCAGCAGCTCGGGGCAGGCACCCAGCGTCATCAGCGTGACGAGTTCGCGCTTGTCGACGAACAGCGTCAGCGGCCGCTCGGCCGGGAGGTGGATGCGGCGGCGCTCGCCGTATTCGTCCAGCACCTCGATCTCGCGCAGCAAGGCGCCTGTGACCTGCGTCAGCCGCGGCGCGCCGGCCAGCGGCACCCAGGTGGGCGCAGCATCGAAGGCCAGCGGTTCGGACGGCAGCGCTTGCATGGCTTGAGCTTACTGCTACAACCGCGGCATGACGACGATGGCCACGCAGGACATCACCGGCCTGGTGCTCGCCGGTGGGCGCGGCAGCCGCATGGGCGGTGTCGACAAGGGCTTGCAGCTGCACCTGGGCCGGCCGCTGGCGCAGCACGCGCTGCTGCGGCTGCAGCCCCAGGTGGGCGCGGTGGCGCTGAACGCCAACCGCAACCTCGATGCCTATGCCGCGATGGGCGTGCCGGTGTGGCCCGACCCGCTGCCCGACCACCCGGGCCCGCTGGCCGGCTTGCTGGCCGGCCTGGTGCATGCCGGCACACCCTGGCTCGTCAGCGTGCCCTGCGACACACCGAACTTCCCGGCAGACCTGGTGGCCCGGCTGGCCGCAGCGGCCCTGGCGCAAGACGCCGAGATCGTGATGCCGTCGACGCTGGAAGACGGGCGTGTGCAGCCGCAGCCGGTGTTCTGCCTGCTGCGCAGCACGCTGCGCAGCAGCCTGCAGGCCTACCTGCAGGCCGGCGAACGCAAGGTCGAGCGCTGGACCGCGCAGCACCGCTGCGTGCTGCTGCCGTTCGACGACAGCGCGGCGTTTTTCAACGCCAACACGCTGGCCGAACTGCAGCAGCTTCAGCCGCGTCAGCCGCGCGCGTAGCCCGTCTTCGCGCCGAACACGGCCGCATGGGCGATCGGCCGCGGGTGGCCGAAGAACATGTCGTGGCCTGAGGGCCAGCCTCAAACGGCCACGGTGTCTGCGGCGCGCTGCAGCCGCACGGCGCAGAACTTGAACTCGGGGATCTTGGCCACCGGGTCCAGCGCCGCGTTCGTCAGCTTGTTCACCGCTGCCTCGGCCCAGCAGAAGGCGACGAAGACGGTGCCGCGGGGTGTGCTGTCGTCGGCCCGCGCCCACAGCGTGACTTCGCCGCGGCGCGTCTGCAGCCGGATGCGTTCGCCGGCCACGATGCCTTGCGTCAGCAGTTCCTGCGGATGCAGCAAGGCCACGGCCTCGGGTTCGATGGCATGCAGCGCGGCCGAGCGCCGCGTCATGCTGCCGGTGTGCCAGTGTTCGAGCTGGCGGCCGGTGATCAGCACCAGCGGGTAGTCGGCATCGGGCAGTTCGGCCGCCGTCACCAGGCCGGCCGGCACAAACCGCGCGCGGCCGTCGGCGGTGGGGAAACGCTGCGTGAACACCACCGGCTCGCCAGGGTCGCCTTCGGCCGTGCAGGGGTAGGTGACGGCGTGTTCCTGCTGCAGCCGCTGCCAGGTGATGCCGGCGATGCTGGGCATGGTGTGCCGCATCTCGTCGAACACGGCAGCCACGGCTGTTTCTCCGTCTTCACCATAGCCCGACCAGTCCAGCCCCAGTTGCGCCGCCAGCTGCTGCAGGATCCACAAGTCCTGCCGTGCCTGGCCCGGCAGCGGCAGCACCGGCCGGCCCATCTGCACCGTGCGGTCGGTGTTCGTGAACGTGCCCCACTTCTCGGCGAAGGCCGAGGCCGGCAGCACCACGTCGGCCAGCATCGCCGTTTCGGTGAGGAAGATGTCCTGCACCACCAGCATCTGCAGGTTCGCCAGCGCGGCGCGTGCGTGGTCCACGTCGGGGTCGCTCATCGCCGGGTTTTCGCCCAGGATGTACATGCCCTTCACGTCGCCATGCGCGGCGGCATGCATCACCTCGACGACGGTGAGGCCGGGTTGCTCGTCCAGCTGCGCCGCCGGCACCTGCCAGGCGGCGGCGAAGCGGGCCCGCGCCGCGCTGTTGTCGACCCGCTGGTAGTCGGGGTACATCATCGGAATCAGCCCGGCGTCCGACGCGCCCTGCACGTTGTTCTGCCCCCGCAGCGGGTGCAGCCCGGTGCCGGGGCGGCCGATCTGCCCCGTCATCAGCGCCAGCGCGATCAGGCAGCGTGCGTTGTCGGTGCCATGCACATGCTGGCTGATGCCCATGCCCCAGAGGATCATCGACGCGCGGCTGCCGGCATACAGCCGCGCGACGGCACGGATGGTGGCCGCATCGATGCCGCAGACCGGCGCCATCGCCTCGGGGCTGTAGGCCTGCAGGTTGGCGACGAAGGCCGCGTAGCCGCTGGTGCGCGCGGCGATGAAGTCGGCGTCGACCAGGCCTTCGTCGACGATGGCATGCAGCATCGCGTTCAGCAGCGCGACGTCGGTGTCGGCATTGAACTGCAGCGTGTGCGTGGCGATGCGCGCCAGCTCGTTGCGCCGCGGGTCCATCACGACCAGCTGGGTGCCGCGTTCGACGGCATTCTTGATCCAGGTGGCGGCCACCGGGTGGTTCACCGTCGGGTTGGCGCCGATGACGATGACGAGCTCGGCCTGCAGCACGTCCATCACCGGGTTGCTGACGGCCCCCGAGCCGATGCCTTCGAGCAGGGCCGCAACGCTGGAGGCATGGCACAGCCGCGTGCAGTGGTCGACGTTGTTGCTGCCGAAGCCCAGGCGCACCAGCTTCTGGAACAGATAGGCCTCTTCGTTGCTGCCCTTGGCCGAACCGAAGCCGGCCAGCGCCTTGGCGCCCTGCGTGTCGCGGATGTGGCGCAGGCCGCCGCCGGCCAGCGCCAGCGCTTCGTCCCAGCTGGCTTCGCGGAACTGTGCACGGGCTTCTTCGCGCGAGAGTTCGCTGCGTTTGGGCATGCCGGGCTTGCGGACCAGCGGCACCGTCAGGCGCTCAGGGTGGCGCACGTAGTCGAAGCCCGAACGCCCCTTCACACACAGGCGTTCGTGGTTGGCCGGGCCGTCGCGGCCTTCGACCTGCAGGATGGCGTCACCTTTGACGTGGTAGGTGGCCTGGCAGCCGACACCGCAGTACGGGCACAGCGAATCGACGCTGCGCTCGGGCACCAGCAGCGACGCGCCGGCCGGCGTGGACAAGGCGCCGGTCGGGCAGGCCTGCACACATTCGCCGCAGGCCACGCAAGTGGAGCCGCCCATCGCATCGCCCATGTCGAAGACGATCTGCGCCTGGCCACCGCGAAAGGCCAGGCCGATGACGTCGTTGACCTGGGCATCGCGGCAGGCGCGCAGGCAGCGTGTGCACTGGATGCAGGCGTCCAGGTGCACGGCGATGGCCGGGTGCGACAGGTCGGCGGCCACCGCGGCACGCGGCGCATACCGCGAGGCCGCCACACCCAGGCGCTGCGACCAGGTGGCCAGTTCGTCGTCGCGTTTCAGCGACTGGCCCTGCACGTCGGCCTGCAGCAGTTCCAGCACGCCCTTCTGAGCTGCGCGGGCGCGTGCGCTGGCCGTCTGCACCACCATGCCGGGCTGCGGCGTGCGGCAGCAGGCGGGGGCCAGCACCCGTTCACCGGCGATCTCCACCATGCAGGCGCGGCAGTTGCCGGCTGGCGTGAGCCCGGGTTTGTGGCACAACCGCGGCACGACGGCACCTTCGCGGTCGGCCACATCGAGCAGGCTCTCGCCGGCGCGGGCACAGACGCTGCGGCCATCGAGCGTGAACTGCACTTCAGACATCGCCACCCACCTCGTGCACAAAGTACTTCAGCACGCAGTCGACAGGATTGGGCGCCGCCTGGCCCAGGCCGCAGATCGAGGCGTCGCGCATCAGCTGCGAGAGCTCGGCCAGCAGCGGCGCGTCCCAGTGCTCGGCCTCGATCAGCCGCCGCATCTGCGCGGTGCCGGCGCGGCAAGGTGTGCACTGGCCGCAGCTTTCGTGTTCGAAGAAGCGCAGCGTGTGGCGCGCCGCGTCGACGGCGCGGTCGTGCTGCGACAGCACGACGACGGCGGCGGAACCGATGAAGCCACCATGCGGCTGCAGCGTGTCGAAGTCCATCGGCACATCGGCCAGCACCGCCGGGAAGATGCCGCCGGAGGCGCCGCCCGGCAGGTAGGCATACAGCGTGTGGCCTTCGGCCATGCCGCCGCAGAACTCGTCGACCAATTCGCGCAGCGTGATGCCGGCCGGTGCCAGCTTCACACCGGGCTCCCGCACCCGGCCCGAGACCGAAAAACGCCGCAGACCCTGGCGCCCATGCCGGCCTTGCGAGGTGAACCACGCCGGCCCCTGTTCGACCAGGTCCCGCACCCAGTACAGCGTCTCGAAGTTGTGTTCCAGCGTCGGCCGGCCGAACAGGCCGACCTGGGCGACAAAGGGCGGGCGCAGCCGCGGCAGGCCGCGTTTGCCTTCGATCGATTCGATCATCGCCGACTCTTCGCCGCAGATGTAGGCACCGGCGCCGCGCCGCAGCTCGATGGGCGGCAGGCCGGGCACCGGCGGTGCCGCCTGCAGTTCGGCCAGCGCGTGTGCCAGGTGCTGGCGGCCGCCGTGGTATTCGTCGCGCAGGTAGACGTAGATGCCGGCCACGCCGACGACGAGCGCCGCGACCAGCATGCCTTCGAGAAACCGGTGCGGGTCGCGTTCCAGCAGCCAGCGGTCCTTGAAGGTGCCGGGCTCGCCTTCGTCGATGTTGACGGCCATCAGCCGTGGCGCCGCTGTGTCGCGCACGATGCGCCACTTGCGCCCGGCCGGGAAACCGGCACCGCCCAGGCCACGCAGGCCGGCGTCTTCGAGCAGGTGGACCAGGTCGTCGCCCGTGCGCCGGCCGGCCTGCAGGTCCTGCAGCAGCCGGTAGCCGCCGGCAGCGACGTACGCTGCCATCGTGAGGGCCGGCACCGGTGTGTCGTGGCGCAGGCCGGCGGCCACGGCACTCTGCACCGC
>JBASTF010000944.1:0-7364 GCA_049274755.1 Rubrivivax sp.
CCCCCAGCCCGCGCAAGTCGTCCGACCTGCCGGCCGGTGTTTCCGGGCCCATCCTCGTGCGCCGCCGCGGCGCTGCGGAACCGGCGGCCGTGTTCTCGGTGCTGGTGCCGCGTTTCGGCAAGACCAACCTGGTGCGCAAGGTGCACATCGGCACCCGCAACACCTACTCGGCCGCGCGTTACCACTCGGCGCTAGAAAAGGCGCTGGAGATCCGCGCCGCCGGGCAGACGAGCTACGAAGCCGATGCCACGCGCGCCAAACGCCGTGCCGCCACCGACATGAAAAAGGCCGCATCCGCGCGGCGCAGCGCGGCCTGAACCCATGTGGTGAGCACGTCGACACCGGCCGCGCCGCTGCTCGCCTGCCTGTGCGCCGCCTGGTGCCGGCTTTGCGATGGCTACGGCCCGGTGTTCGACACCGCCGTGGCCGTGCTGCAGCGGCAATGGCCTGCACTGCAGGCCCGCTGGATCGACATCGAGGACGAGGCCGACCTGGTCGGTGACCTCGACATCGAGACCTTCCCGACGCTGGTGCTGCTGCACGGCGGCAGCCTGCGTTTTGCCGGCGTGCTGACGCCGCAGCCCGAAGTGCTGCAGCGTGTGCTGGCGCATGCGCTGGCCCAGGCCGATGCCGGCGAACCGGCAGCCACCTTCGGTGCCGACTTCGAGGCCTTTGCGCAGCGGCTGCACCGCGTCACTTCACACGCAGCACCTCCAGCGCCGTGACCTCGCCGGCCTGGTTGCCCCAGGACTGGCGGATGAAGGTCGACACGGCAGCAATCTCGTCGTTGCCCAGCACCTGCACAAAAGGCGGCATGCCGAAGGGCTGCGGGTTGCCCGCAGTGCTGGGCGCAAAACCGCCGAGGCGGATGCTCTGCACGACGTTGGCGGCAGCTGCCAGCGTCACTGCGCGGTTGCCGGCCAGCGGCGGGTAGATGCCCGCCACACCCTGGCCCTGGTCACCATGGCAGGCAGCGCAATGGGTGGTGTAGAGCCTGCCGCCGCGCTGCATCAGCTCGGCCGGCGCAGCCTGCACCGCAGCCTTCGCCGGCGCACGCACGGGAATGGCGCCCAGGTACTCGGCCATCGCCTGCAGGTCGCTGTCGCCGAGATGCTGCGTGCTTGCATAGACAAGCTCGGCCATCGGCCCCGACACCGTCGCATGCGCCGACACGCCGGTCTTCAGCAGTTGCACGACCTCGTCGCGGGGCCAGCGCTGCACACCGGCCTCGTCGGGCTGGGCCAGCGACGGCGCATACCAGCTCTTGTCGGGCATGGGCCCGCCGGCGAACTCGGCGTTCACGCCGACGGCACCCAGCACGTTGCGGCCCGAGTGGCAGGCCGCGCAATGCCCCAGCCCCTGCACCAGGTACTTGCCGCGGTTCCAGGCCGCACTTCGTGTCGTGTCGCTGGTTAACTCGGCCGGGCGGAAAAACAGCGCGCGCCAGACGGCCAGCGCCGCCTGTGTGTTGTACGGGAAGCGCAAGGCATGCGGCCGGTTCGCCTGCACCACGGGCGGCACGCTGCGCAGGAAGGTGTAGAGCGCGTCCGCGTCCTCGCGCGTGACGTTCGTGTAGCTGGGGTAGGGAAACGCGGGGTACAGCAGGCGCCCGTCCCGGGAGCGGCCGTGATGCAAGGCTCGCCAGAACACGTCCGGCGACCAGTTGCCGATGCCTGTCTCCACATCCGGCGTGATGTTGGGCGCGTGCACGACGCCGAATGGCGTGTCGATGCCGCGGCCACCGGCGAAGGCCGCACCCTCGGGCGTGGTGTGGCAACCCCCGCAGTTGCCGGCACGCGCCAGGTAGGCACCACGGTCGACGAGCGCCGCCGTCGCAGGCACGGCCGCATCGTCGCGCACCGGCGTTTCGCCGCGCACGTTGAGCCACGCAACCAGCGCTGCCGGCAGCAGCGCAAGCACAGCCAGCGATGCCGCGGCCCAGCCCACCCATCGGCGGCGTGCACAAGCCTCGCTCATGGCTGCCCGCTCCCGCACGCCATCGGCAGCGCCGCCACGCTGGCAGCCTGCGGCTTCGTGCCCAGCGGCAGTGTTTGCGCCGACAGCCAGCGTGCCAGCGCGCCGATCTCCTCGGGCGTCAGCCGCTTTGCGATCTCAGCCATGCAGTCGGGCGCCTTGGCCTTGCGCAGGCCGGTGCGCCAGGCGCCCAGCTGGGCCATCAGGTAGTCCGCCGGCAGCGTCAGCAAACCCGGCATCGCCGGCAGTTGCCCGGCCATGGCCTGGCCGTGGCAGGCCACGCAGGCAGGAATCTGGCGCTGCGGCGCCCCGCGGAACACCAGGGCCTGTGCCGTTCCGGTGGGCTCGGCCGGCAGCGCGGCCGCCGGTGGGTAAGGCAGGTCGAGTTCGGCGAAGTGGGCTGCGATGGCACGCAGGTAGTCGTCCGACATCTGTGCCAGCAAATGGCCCATCGCATCGTTGTGCCGGCGGCCGCTCTTGAAGTTCTGCAGCTGGTTGTACAGATAACCCGCCGGCTTGCCTGCGATGCGGGGCACGTACTCGGTGTTCAGCGCCCGCCCCTCCTTGCCGTGGCACAGCGTGCAGGCCTGCATGCGCTGGGCCATCGTGTTCTGCACCTGGGCGGCGGGGTTCGGGCTTTGCGCAAAGGCGCTGCTGCAGCAAGCCGCAGCCAGGCACGCCAGCAGGCGCAGGCAGCTGCGCATGGCTGATCTTGTCTTTTGGTGCGGCATGCAGTGTTCGACCTCTCGCGTTTCGCCCACGACTGTGCCGGAACATCCGCTCCGGTCCAAGATGCAGTTGATTCGAAAAACAGCAGATCAGATGGATTGGATGACAACACGCTGTAGGTGATCGGGTACAGCAGTACAGTCTTCGAGAACATCGATCTTCAGCAGATCAGACGCCCTCCTCTTGAAGCGCTACGAATCCCTGGCCAACGACATCACCGAATCGATGGCGGCGGGCTCGCTGCGCCCCGGCGACCGGCTGCCTTCGGTGCGCGACACCAGCAAGAGCCGCGGTGTCAGCCCGTCCACGGTGTTCGAGGCCTACTACCTGCTGGAAGCACGTGGGCTGATCGAAGCGCGCCCCCGGTCCGGCTACTTCGTCTGCGATGCCGTGAAGGCAGGCTCCGAACCTGCAGCATCGACGCCGGCCTCCGAAGGCCACGAGGTCGAGGTGTCGGACCTGGTGTTCCAGGTGCTGGCGCAGGCGGGCAACACGGCGCTGGTGCCGCTGGGTTCGGCCTTTCCCAGCCCCACGCTGTTCCCGCTGCCCACGCTTGCGCTATCCATGGGCAAGGCCATGCGGCACCTGGACCCCTGGCGCACGGTGCAAGACCTGTCACCGGGCAGCACCACGCTGCGCCGGCAGATTGCACTGCGCTACCTGGCCATGGGCTGCGGTGTCGATGCCGAAGAGATCGTCATCACCAACGGCGCGATGGAGGCGCTGAACCTCTGCCTCGAAGCGGTGACGCAGCCAGGCGACCTGGTGGCCGTGGAGTCACCGACCTTCTACGCAGCGCTGCAGGCGCTGGAGCGGCTGAGCCTGCGTGCCATCGAGGTGGCGACACACCCTCGCAGCGGTGTCGACGTGCCGGCGCTGGCCGCCGTGCTGGAACGCCACCCGGTGAAAGCCTGCTGGCTGATGCCGAACTTCCAGAACCCGCTGGGCAGCCTGATGCCCGATGCCGCCAAACAAGCCCTGGTGGCCCTGCTCGAACGGCACGCGGTGCCGCTGATCGAAGACGACGTCTACGGCGAGCTGTACTTCACACCCCGCAAACCACGCCCGGCCAAGGGCTGGGACAAACAAGGGCTGGTGATGCACTGCAGTTCGTTTTCGAAGTCACTGGCGCCGGGTTACCGCATCGGCTGGGCGGCGGCCGGTCGTTTTGCGCAGAAGGTTGCACGGCACAAGCTGATGTCCTCGCTGGCCGCGCCGGTGCCGTCACAGGAAACGCTGAGCGAATACCTGCAGCACGGCGGCTACGACAAACATCTGCGGCGGCTGCGGCAGACGTTGGCGGAACAGCGCCGCAGCGTCGTGCAGGCCATCGCCAAACATTTTCCGGCCGGCACACGGGTGACCCAGCCCGAGGGCGGCTACTTCGCCTGGGTCGAACTGCCGGCCCAGGTGAACGCGCTGGAACTGCACAAGCTGGCGCTGTCACACGACATCAGCGTCGCACCCGGCCATCTGTTTTCGGCCGACCGCCGCTTTTCGCACCACCTGCGCATCAACTACGGCCACCCGGACCACACCGGCGTGCAGGCCGCCATCCGCACCGTCGGGCAGATCGCGCACGCCTTGCGCTGAGCACCCCCAGGGCCGGGCTGCGCCCAGCCCGCCCCCCCAAGGGGGTCAAGGTGCCCGGCGAAGCCGGTTCACCTTGAGAGCCGGCGCGCGCATGTGAACATGCGCAAGGCTTCGTTGTGCAACACGGCGGCGACCACCAAGATGGCTGCTTTCGAAAGCCACCGATGCCTGACACCACCATCCCCGCCCGCCGCCAGGCCCTGGTCGACCGGGCCATGGCACGCCTGGCCGCCATCGAAGACGAACACGGCGCCACCCGTGAAGGTGTGAACCTGCTGCGCGACGAGTTGCTGCAGCTGGCCCAGCACAAGGACTTGTTCATCACCTCCGAGTTCAAGCCGGCGCAGCGTGGCACCTTCAAGGATTTCGTCGCCTACCGCCTGAACCGCGAAGACACCTCGCAGCGTGCGCTCTACGTGTCGCTCGCACTGCCGGGCAAGAGCAGCCCGCCGCACAACCACAACAACTGGGCCGTGCTGGTGGGGCTGGACGGTGTCGAGGAAAACCGGCTGTACCGCGCCGACCCCGAACACGGCTTCCGCGAGATCGACCGCATCGCCGTCGGCCCGGGTGTCGGCCTGGCCCTGCTGGGCGACGACATCCACAGCATCCACGTGCAAGGTGTCGGCGACGAACCGGTGTGGCAGCTGCGTTTCTACGAACGTGCACTGGACCTGCAGACCGACCGCCTGCAGTTCGACGCCGACGGCAAGACCGAGTTCTTCCCGCCCAACCCCAACACGAAGACGGCGGTCGCCGACCCCGCCTGAGCAGCGCCGCAGCAGGCGCCTCCACCCTCCTCCACCAACGGCGGCCACCACCGCCGACGGCTTCTCTTTGCCCGCAGGAACCCCGCCCATGGCCACACGCCGTTCCACCATCGTCCATGCCATCGCCCTGGCGGCGACGGCTGTTGCTGCCGCCCCGGTTGCGGCGCAACCCGCGTACCCGAGCCGGCCGATCAACTTCGTCGTCGCCTACACACCCGGTTCGGCCAACGACATCCTGGTGCGCATCGTCGCGCCGGCGCTGGGGCGTGAACTGGGCCAGAACGTGGTCGTCGACAACAAGCCCGGGGCCGGCGGCACGCTGGGCACGGCCACGGTGGCCAAGGCCAAACCCGACGGCTACACGCTGGGTCTGGGCTCCACGGCCACCATCGCCATCAACCGTGCGCTGTTCGCCAAGCTGAGCTACGACCCCTGGAAGAACTTCACACCCGTCATCGCCTTCGGCAGCACACCGAACGTGCTGGTCGTGCCGGCCTCGAGCCCGGTGAAGTCCTTCGCCGACTTGAAGCAGGCCGCGGCGGCGAAGTCGCTGAACTACAGCTCGCCGGGCAACGGCACCACCCAGCACCTGGCCGGTGTGCTGCTGGAGCGCGACCTGGCGCCTGGCACCGCTGCCCACATCCCGTTCAAGGGCCCGGCCGAACAGGTGTCGGCCGTTGCCGGCGGCCAGGTCGACTTCGGCTTTGCGTCGCTGCCGTCGGCCCAGGCGCTGATCCGCGACGGCCGTGTGCGTGGCCTGGGTGTCACGCCGCTGGAGCCGCTGGCGGCCCTGCCCCAGGTGCCGACGCTGGCCTCGCTGGGACTGAAAGGCTACGACAGCGCCGGCGTCTGGTTCGGCCTGGTGGTGCCGGCCGGCACACCAGAGCCTGTGCTGCGCACGCTGCATGCCGCGGCTTCACGTGCCCTCGCCGACCCCGATGTGAAGAACAAGCTCGTGGCTGCCGGCTACGAACCCGCGGCGCCGGCCTCGGCCGAGAGCTTCGCGCGCTTTGTCGGCGAGCAGGTGCGCTTCTGGGAAGACCTGGTCAAACGTTCGGGCGCGACGATGGAGTGAGGCGCAGCCGTGCCGCGGCCGGCCCGGCCGGTCTGGCCGCACAATGCAGACACCATGTGCGTCGACCACCTCGCCCCCTGGACCACCGACCTCGAACGCTGCAAACGTTTCTACATGCGCGACTTCGGCGCCACGACGGGCAGCCACTGCACCAATCCCAAGAAGGGTTTCGAGGCCTGCTTCATCAGATCCGCCGGCGGCGCACGCATCGAAGCGATGGCGGCGACGACGCTGGCCCCCGTGGTGCTGGAGCCCGACGGCAACCGCATCGAACTGGCGGCATGAACATGATCGACAACAAGCAGGCGCAGCCGACGCGCCCCAGGTCTGGTACACGATGAACCTCCTCGGCCTGCTTGCCGTCGTCGCCTCCATAGCCCTGCTGCTGCTGACACGCCGCGCCGCCGAACACGACCGCGCAGGCAACCCGGCGCTGCTGTTGCGCCCGCCGGCGCTGGCCTTGCTGCCGCTGGCCGGGATCTTCCTGTGGGAGGCCTTGTCCTACCGCACCGGCCCATCGTTCGTGCGCGCGCCCTTTGTGTTCTATGCCTGGCTGTTCCTCGGCAGCCTCACGCTGATCGGCGCTGCCCTGCTGTTCAGCTTCCGCATCACCGTGGAGCCCAAGCGTGTCGTCAAGCAACTGCCGCTGCTGTGGAAACGTGTTGTCCCGCTGGCGCACTTGATGGAGGTGCAGGACGACGCGCTGGTCCCCATCGTGCTGTTTGCAGGCCAGCAGAAGATCACGATTCTTCCGCTGTACTCCGGGGTCTCGGGCTTTCTCGATCACCTGCGGGCCTACCACGCCGAACTCAAACAAAAGCCTGCTTGATGCAAAGCCGTTGGCTTTGCACGGTGGCCGCCGTGCCCGGCTGACCGTGCTCGACGTGGCCACGCTGGAGGCGTGAGTTCGACAACGGCCGCGTGCGCAGGCTCGAACGCCTGCCCAGCCTGGCCTCACCGTGACTTGCGCGCCGTGCCGATCAGCACCAGGCCGCCGGCCACGACGGCCGCGACACCGGCCCAGACCGGCACGTTGATGTTTTTCGTCTCCTCGACCTTCAGTTCCACCGGCCCCAGCTTGGCCGCTGTTTTTTCCTGGGTGTACGAGAACCCGCCGTAGATCAGGCCCAGAACGCCGGCCACGATGGCCAGGATGGCGACAAGTCGGACGGTTGCCATGGTTTTCTCCTCGTTGTGCGCGGCGGCAGACACCGGTCTGCTTC
>JBASTF010000945.1:0-2989 GCA_049274755.1 Rubrivivax sp.
TCGATGACACGTTCGTCGGCCGCCAGCAAGGCCTGCGGCTCGATGCGCGCGCCCGGCAGGCGCTGCAGTTCGGCCAGCGAGCGCTGCACCAGCTGGTGCGCGGTGACCCATTCACGTTCCGGCGGTGCCGCCAACAGGCCTTGCGCCCACTCGAAACCCGGTTTGTCGTGCCAGGCCGGGCCCCAGACGAACCACAGGTTGACGAAGCGTGCGATGGCTGCGGTGTTTGCAAAACCACGCTGCGTGGCCTGCTGCACGGCCAGGTCGATGAAGGCGTCGTAGCGATCGCCCAGGCGTTCCGGCATCGCCGGCCACTGGCCGGCCAGGTGGTCGCCGAGCCGGCGCACGAAGGCGGCCCAGGCAGCCTCTTCCAGAGCCTTGTCGTCGACCGGCTGCATGCGTCAGCGGTGGCCCGAGTCCAGCGGGTCTTCCGGCAGGTCCGGGTCGATGGGCTCCAGCGGAGCGGTCGGCGCCACCGGGCTGGGCGCGGTACCGGAACCGGCGGCACCGCCGGAGTTGATCATCACCATCGCACCCTTGATGGCCACGCCCGAAGGCCCGATGACGACAAACGAACCGCCGGCCTTCAGCGTGATCTCGGTGCCACCTTCGACGACGACGTTGGTGCCGCCCTTGATGTAGACGTTCTGCGCCGCTTCGGCGCCGATGTTGGCGCCGCTCTTCACGTGCACATCGTCGGTGGTCTTGATCGACACGGTGGCGCCGGACTCGATGGCCACGTCCTTGGTGGTCTTCAGGCTCCAGCCGTCGGCGGTTTCGAAGGACATGTGCTCGGTGACCTTCATGTTGAAGGTCTTGTCGTACTTGAGCTTCACGTCCTTCAGCACATGCTGGTGCAGTTCGCCTTCGATCTTCTCCTTGCGGTCTTTCTTGACGGTGCGGTGTTCGTCGCCCTCGCCGTCGCCGATGCCGATGTGCGACTTCAGCGTGTTCTCGACGAATTCAAGGCGGTCCTTCTGCGCATGCAGCAGCATGTATTCGCTGCCGGCCTTGTCTTCGAAGCGCAGTTCGTTGAACTCGGCCGCGGCGCCCAGCTTGCTGCGGCTCTTGACGGTGCTGACGGTGGCGTTGGCCGGCAGTTCGTAGGGCACCTTCTGCTCGGCGTTGTAGACGCTGCCGGTGACCAGCGGCTGGTCGGGGTCGCCTTCGAGGAAGCTGACCACCACCTCCTGGCCGATGCGCGGCAGCGCGATCATGCCCCAGCCGTTGCCGGCGAAGGGCGCGGCCACACGCAGCCAGCAGGAGCTCTCGGCGTTTTTCTCACCCAGGCGGTCCCAGTGGAACTGCACCTTGATGCGGCCGAACTCGTCGGTCTCGATGTCGCCGGCGTCGGCGCCACCGACCACCAGGGCCGTCTGCGGCCCGCCCACCGTCGGCTTGCGTGTGATGCGCGGCGGCCGGAACGGATCGGCCGCGGCCTTGGCAGCGAAGCGGCACAGGAACAGCGTGTCCTGGTTGCCGCCCGATTCGTAGCCGGCCTGCTGCATGTCGATCTGCGTGCTGAGCAGCACGTAGTCGGCGTTCTGGTCGTCGCGCGGGTGGTTGGTCAGCGTGAACAGCGCACCGGTGGCCAGGCCGGGCGTGTTGCCTTCGCCAGTGAAGCGGCCGAAACGCGCGCTGTGTTCGTCGAGCCGGATCTGTGCCCGCGCGTCGCCGTCGCCCTTCACTGGGTACAGGCCCGGGTAGTCGTAGACCTCGTGCCCGTTTTCGCCATGGCTGCGTGTGCCGGCGGCCGTCGTGCTCTTCAGGCTGGTGCTGGGTGTCTCGAAGTTGTAGTCCGACACGGTGTACTTGCCGGTCTGGATCTCGTGCCGCATGTGCCAGGTGTTGATGGCCTGCGCCTCGGCCAGCGACTTGTCGTCTTCGAGATAGAGGATCTCGGCAAAACCCGCGGTCGCCACATGCGTGCTGCTGGCGTCGGCCAGCACCAGATCGTGTTTGTCCTCGGCGTGGCGGAAGTAATAGAAGATGCCTTCTTCCTCCATCAGCCGGCTGACGAAGTTGAAGTCGGTCTCGCGGTACTGCACGCAGTAGGTGCGGGTGGCGTAGCTGCCCGAGAGTTCGTCGACGAAGGTGCTGGTGTATTCGCCGAACACCTGCTTGATGATGTCGGGCGCCGTCATCTCCTGGAAGATGCGGATGTCGGACGAACGTGTCATCAGCCAGGCCCAGGGCCGCAGCGTCAGCCGGTAGCGAAAGAAGCGGCCTTCGACACCGTCGATGCCGAAGGCGGTGATGACGCCGTGGAACCAGCGCTTGCTGTCCTCGGCGCTTTCGATCGAGATCGCGGCCGTCTTGCCCAGCAGATCGTCGGGTGCGATGGCCGGGTCTTCCGCGATTGCCAGCACCTGGAACTCGAACAGACGCGAGATTTCCTCCTGCGTCGACATCGACTTGAATTTCAGCCCGACATCGGGGCTGGTCACCAGCTCCATCTGCAGGGGTGTCGATTCAGGCATAGGTCCTCGAGGTCGTCATTCTTGTGGGTTGCGGCTCAGGCACTGCGGCGCGCCGTCACCAGCCAGCCGGCCACCGGCGCGCCGGCTTCCATGCGCAGCTGCACGGCCTGCAGTTCCAGCGGCTGCAGGCCGGCGGCGCGCAGTGTCGCTTCGACATAGCGGCGGCGGTGACTATAGCGACCATGGCCTTGCAGGCGGTAGTCGGGCGCGCCGTCGCCGTCGTCATGGGCTTCAACGGTGAAGACCAGCAGTCCCGGGCCGCGCAACGCCGCCGCGGTGGCGGCCGCGAAGGTGTCGAGCGCACCGAAGTAGCACAGCGTGTCGGCCGAGACGACGAGGTCCCAGGCCGCAGGCCGGCTTTGCAGGAAGGCCACCAGTTCGCCACAGACCAGTTCGTCGTAGACGCGGCGTGCCACGGCCTGCTGCAACATGCCTTCCGACAGGTCCACACCCGCCAGGCTGGCGGCCCAGGGCTGCAGCAGCGGCGCACACAGGCCGGTGCCGCAGCC
>JBASTF010000946.1:0-1510 GCA_049274755.1 Rubrivivax sp.
ACCAGCTCCAGGCCAGCGGCTGCAGCAGGCGCCGCCGCAGCGGCGGGCCGTGCGCCGGCTTCATGGGCCGGGTGTGCTGTCGGCGGCTTCGAGCACGTAGCCGAAGCCGCGCACGGTCTTGATCACCGCACCGAGTTCGGCGAAACGCTTGCGCAGCCGGTGCACATAGACCTCGACCGAGTTCTCGCTGAAGTCGGCTTCCCAGCTGGACAGCCGGGCGACGATGCTGTCCTTGGAGACCACACGCCCGGCACGCTGCATCAGCAGCTCGGTCAGCGCCAGTTCACGCGGGCTCAGGCCCACACGTTCGCCGCGGAAACGCAACTCGCGTTCGCTGAGGTCCAGCTCCAGTTCGCCCAGCGCCAGCGTTTCGCCGACACGGCCGGCGGCACGGCGCTTCAGCGCCCGCAGCCGCGCCAGCAGTTCGGGCAGGTCGAAGGGTTTGACGAGGTAGTCGTCGGCACCGGCATCCAGGCCTTGCACCCGGTCCACGAGCTCGTCGCGTGCCGTCAGCAGCAGCACCGGCATGCGCGAGCCCTGGGCGCGCCAGTGGCGCAGCACCGACAGGCCGTCGCGGCGCGGCAGGCCCAGGTCGAGCACGGCCAACTCGTGCTGGCCGGTCAGGCCCTCGCCCAGCGCCTGTTCGCCATCGGCCAGCACGTCGACGCGCCAGCCTTCGTGTTCCAGCGCGTGGCGGATGCCCAGGCTCAAGGCGCGGTCGTCCTCGACCAGGAGAATGCGCACGGCCCGGGCCGGTGGGTCAGGCGAAGTTGCTTTCCGCGAAACCCCAGTTGACGAGCTTGTCGAGGAAGGTCTCGACGAACTTGGGGCGCAGGTTGCGGTAGTCGATGTAGTAGGCGTGTTCCCACACGTCCACCGTCAGCAGCGCCTTGTCGGCCGTGGTCAGCGGCGTGCCGGCGGCGCCGGTGTTGACGATGTCGACCGTGCCGTCCGGCTTCTTCACCAGCCAGGTCCAGCCGGAACCGAAGTTGCCGACGGCCGACTTCACGAAGGCTTCCTTGAAGGCTGCGTACGAGCCCCACTTGGCGCTGATGGCCGCGGCCAGCGCACCCGTGGGTTCGCCGCCGCCGGCGGGCTTCATGCAGTTCCAGAAGAAGGTGTGGTTCCAGATCTGGGCGCTGTTGTTGTAGATGCCGCCGCCGGACTTCTTGATGATCTCTTCCAGCGTCAGCGACTCGAACTCGGTGCCCTTCTGCAGGTTGTTCAGGTTCACGACGTAGGCGTTGTGGTGCTTGCCGTGGTGGAACTCCAGCGTTTCCTTGCTGTAGTGCGGGGCCAGTGCGTCGATGGCGTAAGGCAGGGCGGGCAGCGTGTGTTCCATGGCGTCCTCGTGGGGTTGGTTGTTCAGGGCGGGGCGATTGTAGGC
The DNA here is from genome assembly GCA_049274755.1 of Rubrivivax sp. GTDB lineage: Bacteria > Pseudomonadota > Gammaproteobacteria > Burkholderiales > Burkholderiaceae_C > Rubrivivax. The sequence continues at coordinate 1,388 of JBASTF010000946.1, forward strand.
AGCTTGTCTCAGGGCGAAGGCGGCAGGGGGATGATCTGCTGCACCTCGGCACGGGCACGGCCGTCGGCCCACACGGCCGTGACCTGCTGCCCCGGCTGCAGCGCCAGCGCCGACAGAAGCGGC
>JBASTF010000947.1:0-2437 GCA_049274755.1 Rubrivivax sp.
CAAACGCTTGAAATCCTCCGGCCCGGCTGCGGCGGCCAGCGGGCCACGCACACGCGGCTTCGCGCCCAGCCTGAAGCCGGCGGCCGGCGCCAAGAAGAGCGCCAGCGCCGCGGTGCTGCTGACCTTCTCCACCGCGTCGGCCGAGCTGACGACGGAGTCGAAGTCGGCGCTGGACGTGGTGGCCCGTGCGATGCGCGGCGGCAAGCTCGCCAGCCTGTCGTTTGCCGTCGAAGGCCACGCCGACCCGCGCGGCGACGCCGACACCAACCTCGACCTCTCGCGCTCACGCGCCGAGTCGGTGGTGGCCTATCTGGTGAACGAACACGGCATCGACCGGGCGCGGCTGGCGCCGGTGGGCAAGGGCGCGACCGAGCCGCTGAACAAGGCCCAGCCCGACGCACCGGAAAACCGCCGCGTCACCTTCGTCACGCGCACGAACTGAGCGCCCCCCAGGGCCGGGCTGCGCCCAGCCCGCCCCCCGCGGGGGTCAAGGTGCCCGGCAAAGCCGGTTCAGCTTGAGAGCGCAGCGCCGTCTCAGGCGGTGGCCACCGGCCGCAGCCTGGACGGGCGCAGCAGCCACCACAGGCCCAGCGCCGTCAGCCAGACCGGCGACAGCACGATCGCCGCCACGGCCAGAACGGCCAGCAGCGCGATGCCGATGGCCAGCGCGGCAGCGGCCAGCGCCAGCACGACGATCACGGGCACGGCGCACAGCAGCACCAGCAGTGCGGCCAGCACGCCGCCCAGCGCCAGCAGCACGGTGCCGGTGCCGGCGCCGCCGATGTGCACGGTGTCGCCGTCGACGTTGACGCTGAAGCCCTGGGTCGGCAGCGCGCCGGCCACCTGCACATCGGCCGCCACCTTCAGCAGCAGCGTTGCCGACAGCGCCGCCAGCAGGGCCAGCACCAGCAAGGCCAGCAGCGCCCAGCGCCAGGGCCCCCGTTTGCCAACGCTGAGGTTCATGCATCCGCTCCTTCGATGGTCTTGTAGGGCACGGTGACGGTGACGACGGTGCCGCTGGGCTGGTTCTCGGCCACCGTCAGCGAGGCCTTGCTGCCGTACAGCAGTTGCAGCCGCTCGCGGATGTTGGCCAGGCCGACGCCGGTGCCGGCCGTGGCGGCCTTGCCGAAGCCCAGGCCGGTGTCGGCCACACGCACCTGCAGCTTGCCGTGCACGATCTCGGCGCGCACGCTCAGCGCGCCGCCTTCGGCCTTGGGTTCCAGGCCGTGTTTGATGGCGTTTTCGACCAGGGTCTGGATCATCATCGGTGGGAACTCGGCCGAGTGCAGGCCCTCGGGCACCGAGATCTCGGTGGCCAGGCGTTCTTCCATGCGCACCTTCAGGATCTCCAGGTAGGGCCGGATCACCGCCAGTTCGCGCCCCAGGTCGCGCACGCCGCTGCCGTTGCCGCCGCCGGCTTCGCGCATCGTCGGCATGCTGGCACGCAGCAGCGCGATCAGGTTCTTCTGCATCTGGCTGGCGCGTGACGGGTCGACCTCGATCAGGTGGTCGATGGAGGCCAGCGTGTTGAACAGGAAGTGCGGCTCCACCTGGGCCTGCATCGCTGCCATGCGGGCCTCGACGACCTGGCGCTTCAGCGACTCGGCCTCGGCGGTTTCGGTGGCCTGCGCCGCCTTCACCTCGGCCTGGATGCGGCCCTTGTAGGTGGCCTTGATGATGGCCGAGGCGATGATCCACAGCATCGCCAGGTCGGTGAGGAAGTCGCCCCAGTGCACCTGGCGCACACGGCGGATCTTGCCGGTGGGGCCAGGGATGACCACTGCGTCCTCGGCATCGGCCGCATCGGCTGCATCGGCCGCGGCCTGGCGTGCGGCTTCGGCGGCGTCGCGTGCGGCCTGCTTCTGGTCGCGGATGGCCTCGCGTGCTTCCTGCACCGCTTCGCGCACGGCGGCCGGGTCGACATCGGCCGGCACGGTGATCGAGATGCCGTCACCGGCGCCTGAGGCCGGCGCCGAGGCCGCAGCGTCCTTGTTGCGCGGCGTGATGCGGATGCCCTTCTCGTCGATCTGGATGTTGATGTCCACGCCGTCGGAACTGCTGGCCGGCGCTGCCGGCGCCTTGGGTTCCTTCGCCGCCTTCGGTGGCTTCGGCGGTTGGGGCGCGCCGGCGCGTGGTGCGTCCTCGATCGTCTCCGTCACGCTCCAGCGAAAGGGCGGCAGCGACTGCAGGATCGCGGCGCTGACCACCAGCAGCACCGACAGCACGATGAAGCGCCGCCAGCTGATGCCCACCAGCCAGTTCGCATACACGTGGAAGGCACGCAGCGCCGCTGCCGAAAAGCGCTGCCAGCGTTCGACCCAGGGGGTGGTGGCGGCAGAAGGTGCAGGCATGGCGGGCAACGCGGAAGGCTGGGGAACTGCGGGGATGTCGGGACTGTACGCAAGCCCCGGCGGCCGCCACCAGCGCCGGGCGACGC
>JBASTF010000948.1:0-3515 GCA_049274755.1 Rubrivivax sp.
GCCTTCGACCAGGGTCGACGAACGGCCCGCCAGGCCGCCGCCGCCGGTGTCGCGGCTGTAGGCCGCGGTGTTGATGCCGCCGCTGCCCTTGCCGGCGTTGGCGGTGATCATCGCCCGCACCGGCACCCCTTGTTCGGTGCCGGCGCCCACGCCGGCACCGACGCCGGCGCCGACCCCCGGGCCGGGCTTGATGTCCTTGTTCAGCTGCACCGCCAGCGGCGCGCCGGTGAGGTCGGCGAGCTCGTTTTTCATTGCCAGCAGGCCGACGCCGGAGGCCTTCTTGCGTGCCGCTTCTTCGCCGGAGCTGCGGTTGGGCTTGGGGTCGCGTGCCTCCACCACCGGCAGTTCCTTGGGCTTTGGCGCCGTCGCCTTCGGTGGCGCCTCGACCTCGGTCTTGGCCACCTGCTGCTGCGGCGCTGTCTCCGGCAACACCGGCTTGGGCGGCGGCAGCGGCTTGCGTTCCAGCAGCAGCTTGGCCATCGGCGGCGGCAGCTGCTGGGTTTCAACGCGCTGCGGCTGCGGCAGCGGAATCCAGGGCAGTACCAGGGCCAGCAGCAAGGCCGTGCCGACGACGTTGCGGCGGATGCGCTGGTAGCGCACGTCGTCGGCCGCGCCCTGCGTCCACGGCAGCTGCCGTGTGCGGAACGACACCGGGTTCAGCGCCAGCGCCGTCATGCCGACCCCTTTTGCTGCACCGCGAAGGCCACGTCGACAAAACCCGCCTGCGAGGCCGTGGCCATCACCTTGCGCAGCAGGCTGTAGGGGATGTGTTTGTCGCCGACGATGGTGATGGCCTTGGCCAGGTCCTGGTTCTCGGCGCGCACCGTCTGGCGCTGTGCCAGCAGCTGCAGTTCGGCCAGCAGCGGCGCGACGATGTCGCCCTTGTCGGCCAACACCTCGGCGACGCCGGCGATGCGCCGGCCCTCGACGATGATCTCCTCGCCGCTGACCACCAGCACCAGCGTTTCGCGCGGCAGCTTCTCGGCGGTGGACAAGGGCAGGGCCACGGCCTTGTTGCTGGGCAGCAGGGATTCGACGCCGGCGCTGCTGAGCAGGAAGAAGATCAGGATCGTGAAGACGTCGATCAGCGACACCAGGTTCATGTCCAGCGAGGACTGGTTGCGGTCCTTGCGCGCCTGCCGCCGCTGCAGCGGGGTCATCGTGCTCATTGGAACCCCCTTGACACTGCGTGCCGTCCCCCCAGGGGGGAATTCGCACTCGGCGAAGCCTGCGTGCTCATGCCGGCGTCTTCCTGACCGGCGCGTCGCCGATCGCGATGTTCGGGAACAGCTCGCTGCGCTGGCCCTGGGGCGCGTTCGGCAGATGGGTGCTGCGCATCGCGTCCATCACCTGCACGATCTGGTCGTAGGCGGTGTCGGGTTCGGCCAGCACGCTGGCGTCGACGACCTCGGGGAACTTGGCTTTCACCTGCACCAGCAGGCCGGTCAGGGCCTGGGTGTCCTGGGCGCCGCCTGCGGCGACGGGAATGCGCTGGATCAGGCCGCCGATGCGGTCGCCGACCTCCAGCGCGTCGCGGCGGATCACGACCTCCAGCTTCAGGTCGTTGCCCTTCAGCTGCTCGACGGCGTTCGACGGCCCGGGCAGGGTCATGTCCATCACCGCCAGGCGGCTGAACACCGCGGTGGACAGCAGAAAGGGCACCAGCACCACGATCAGGTTGATGAACGCAGTGATCTCCAGGTGCGCTGGTGCCTTGTGCAAACGACGCACGCGCATGATGGCGGCTCCGGGTTCAGCGCGCGGCGCGGGCGTCGGGGGCGTGCGATTCCTGGCCCAGGCGCTGCACCAGGTTCAGGAAGGTGATCTTGGCCGCTTCCAGGCTGTCGACGATCTCCGAGGCACGCGACTGCAGGAAGGAATGGATCAGCAGGAAGGGGATGGCCACCATCAGCGCAAAGGCCGTGTTGTTCATCGCGATCGAGATCGAGGCCGACAGCATCTCGGCCTTCTCGGCCGGGTTCACCGCAGCCACCGCCGTGAAGCCCTTGATCAGGCCCATGATGGTGCCCAGCAGGCCGACCAGGGTGATGACGTTGGCGAAGGTGGCGATGTAGTGCGTGCGCTTCTCCAGGCGCGGCACGATCTCCATCATGCCTTCCTCCATCGCCGCGTCGATGTCCTCGCGGCGGCGGGCGCTCTGCATGCGCTGCAGGCCGTTGGTGACGATCTTGCCGATGGCCGAGTCCGAGGCCGAGGTCAGCCCGTGCACTTCCTTGAACTTGCCGCCTTGCAGCAGCGGCAGCACCTGGTCCCAGACCTTGCGGTTTTCGCTGCGTGCGCGGTTCAGGAACATCGTGCGTTCGATGGCGATGGCCACGCCCAGCGACATGATGAACAGGCTGGGCACGATGAACCAACCGCAGTCGATGAAAAACTTGATGATGAGGTTGACGGTGTTCATCGGGCTTTCTCCGTGGCAGGCGAGGATGGGGTGGCGCGGACTTGGGTCTGGGATTCGTATTGCATCTGGCGGCGGAACACGTCGCGGTCGATCGGCGCCAGCGCTTCGTCGAGCACGCTGGCCACCGGCCGGCCGGCCAGGCCGCCAGGGGGTGGCTTCTTCCACGGCACGATGTAGAGCACCTTGGGCAACTCGCGGTTGCCGATGATCTGCGTGCGGTCGATGTCGGCACGGTCCTGTGCCATGGTGCCGGCAGCGGCCAGGGCCAAGGCGATGAACAGCAGCGCTTTCATGGCGTGTCCTTGCGAACGGCAACATTCGCCGCGGCATTGGCCGCGGTGGGGGCGGCGCTGCTGCCACCGGCAGCCGGCTTGCGCGCCTTGATCTCGGCCAGCCACTTGCCGACGGCAGCCGTGTTCGGGTCCTGCGGCGTGGCCAGCACCAGGTAACGTTCGTACAGCTCCTGGGCCTTCGTGCGTTCGCCCAGGTACAGGTCGTGCAGGATGGCCAGGTTCAGCACCGGCGTGGCGCGCTGCGGCTCGGCGGCGATGGCTTGTTCGTAGGTCTCGCGCGCCTTCGTGAACTCACCCTTGTTGCGCAGCGCGATGCCTTGTTCGTTCAGCGGCGACGCGGCATCGGGCCGCTCGGGCTTGTTCCAGCGCCCCGGCTTCATCTGCGCCAGCGCCGTGAAGCTGCCACGCACGTTGTCGTCGAAGATGCCTTGCGCTGCACGTTCGGCATTGGTCTCGTGCAGCGAGATCGCCTTTTCCTCGAACGGGAAGGCCTGCTCTTCGAGCAGCACGTTGTACTGCTCAAGCTCCAGCTTGTTCAGCTTCTTCGGCCGTTGCGAGCCCATCAGCGCCTTGCCGAAGTCCTGGTACAGCGCGGCGATGCGGAAGGTGGCGGCGGTGCTGACATCGGCCACGCCGTAATCGGCCGCTGCGGCATAGGCCTTCAGCGCCTCTTCCATCTTCGTTTTCTTCAGCTTCAGCTGGCGCTGCAGCGGTTCCACCAGCTGCACCTTGCGGTAGCCCTCGGCCACCGGTTCGGCCAGGGCCAGCGTGGCGCCGGCGGCCAGCGCGCGGGTGCGATC
>JBASTF010000949.1:0-2911 GCA_049274755.1 Rubrivivax sp.
CCGACACGCTGACCCGCGCCAGCACCGCCGTTCTGCGGGTCTGGAACCCCTTCGACGTGCACGACGGCCGCGAACCCGAGCCGGTGGCCGAACTGCAGCGCCGTGCGCCCGAGGCCTACCGCCGCCACCAGCTGCGTGCCGTGACCCTGGCCGACTATGCCGCCCGCGCCGAAACCGTGCCGGGTGTCGCCCATGCCCGTGCCCACCATGCCTGGACCGGCAGCTGGCGTGTCGTGCGTGTGGCCATCGACCCCGTGGGCGGCGGTGCGCTGGCGCCGGCGCTGCGTGAACGCATCGCAGCGACGCTGGAGGCCGTGCGCCTGATTGGCGACGACGTGGAACTGCGTGCCGCCGAATACGTGCCGCTGGACATCCGCGTGACGCTGTGTGCGCGCTCGGGCTACTGGATCGAGGACCTGCGTGCCGAGCTCGAAGCCGCCTTCTCCGACGCCGACCTGGCCGATGGCACACGCGGCCTTTTCCACCCCGATGCCTGGACCTTTGGCCAGCCGCTGTACGCCAGCCAGATCATCGGCCGTGCCCTGGCCGTCACCGGTGTCGAACGTGTCACGACGCTGAGCATGCGCCGCTTCAACCCCGGCAGCGGCGGCGGCACGGCGGTGGTCGAGATCGATCTCGCGGCCTTGCCGACCTCCACCGCGCAGCGCCTGGACTTCGGCGACTTCGAGATCCTCGTGGTCGCCAACGACCCGGACCACCTGGAACGCGGCCGCATCGCCTTCGACATCCTGGGAGGCCGGCGATGAGCCCCACAACCCCTGGCTGCGACAACGACTGCGACAAGCCGCTGCTGTTCCCGCGGCCGCTGTTCAACCGCCCGGGCCTGCCGCGCATAGCCTACCGCATCGGCGCCTACGGCGACATGCGTGCCCACATGCTGGCCCTGGTGGACCAGCACCCCTTGCTGCGGGCCTGGACCCACCGCGGCAGCGACGACCCCGGCATCGCGCTGATCGAAAGCGCCGCCATCGTCGGCGACATCCTCTCGCTGTACCAGGACGACTACGCCAACGAAAGTTATCTGCGCACTGCGGCGTTGCCCGACAGCGTCAGCGGCCTGGTGCGCCTGCTCGGCTACCGCCCCGCGCCGGGTATCGGTGGCAAGGCCAGGTTTGCGCTGGCGGTGAAAGGCACCGCGCCGGTTGTCGTTCCAGCCGGGCTGATGCTGGACGCCCAGCTCGACGGCACCGACAAGCCTGCCACCTTCGAGACCGAGGCGGCGATCACGGCCGTGCCGGCGCTGTCGGCCTTCCATCTGCACCGGCCACGCCGTGTGCCGTCCATTGTCAACGGCATGGACGTCTTCCAGCTCGGTGCTGCCGAGGGTGTGGATATCAAGGCCGGCGACAAGCTGATGGTCGGCCTGCTGAGCGGCCCCGCCGCCAACGCTGCGTATGCCCACACCCAGGTGCTGGAAGTCGACACAACCTGGGACGCCTATGGCATCCGCTACGTGAAGACCAAGGGCCAGCTGCAGTCGCTGCACAGCAGCGCCGCCTTCCGCGTGGCCCTGGCGGCCAGCGCCACACGCACGCCGCTGACGACGGCCACACCCCGCCTCGTGGCCTGGAAGCTGGCCGGCGAGTTCCGCCACTTCGGCCACAACGCGCCGCCGCAGCAAATCGTCGTCGACAACAAGGGCCGCGCCACACCGCAGGCCGTGAACTACGCGCGGCTGCTGGACGGCAGCACCTCGGCCAGCGTGCTGCCGGCGCTGTCGGACCTGCAATGGCCGCTGGACGGCGAAACGCCCGAGGTCGTCGCCGGCATCACGGTGCTGGTGCAGGCCAGGCTGTCGGGCAGCCGCAGCGGCGACGTGCAGCGTGTGCTGGCGCGGCGTGTCACGGCGGTGCAGGCACAAACGCTGTCCTGGGGCGGCCAGGTCGGCCCCAGCAGCCTGCTGACGCTGGATGCCGACCTCGCCATCAGCGAAGGCAGCGCCAGCTGGACACAGACCGACATGCGCCAGCTCAGCATCCATGCCGTCGAAGGTGCCGCCTTCGAATTGCTGGCGGCACCCGTGAACACCAGCGCCACCAGCGGCTTCACGCTGGACTTCTACGGCAGCGCCGCCGACGCCGCGGCCCTGCTGGACCGCACGCTGCTGCTGCTGGAGCCACGTGTGCCGGTCTCGGCCCGTGTGCAGCAGGTGCAACGCGCCACGGGCGGCGAACCCCGTTTCACGCTCACGCTGGACCGCAGCATGGTCTACGCGCTGTACCCGCACGACGAACCCGGTGTCACCGTGCATGGCAACCTCGTCGATGCCAGCGAAGGCAAGACGGTGCCGGAAACGGTGCTCGGCGACGGCGACGCCCGCATCGCCTATGCCACCTACCCGCTGCCGAAGGCGCCGCTGACCTACCTGCTGGTTCCCGAACAATCGCCGCCGCAGGCCCCGGAGCTGGACCTGCGCGTCGACGGCCTGCTGTGGCAGCGGGTCGAGAGCTTCTTCGACGCCGGCCCGCTGGACCAGGTCTACATCGTGCGCGAGCTGGCCGACGGCAAGAGCGTCGTGCAGTTTGGCGACGGTGTGCATGGCGCGCGTGTGCCCTCGGGCCGTGGCAACGTCAGCGCCAGCTGGCGCACCGGCAGCGGCAGCAAGGGGCCGCTGAAGGCCGGCGCCAGCGTCTCGGCCAAACCGCGCTTCACGGGGTTCGACAAGGCCTTCCTGCCCGAGCCCGTCACCGGCGGTGCTGCGCCCGAAGCCGCGCACAGCGTGCGGCTGGCGGCACCGGGCACGATGCAAAGCCTGGGCCGCATCGTCAGCCTGGCCGATTGCGAAACCGAGGCGCAGTCGCTGCCCGGCGTGCTCAAGGCCAGGGCCAGCTGGGCGCTGGTCGACGGCGCGCCGGTGCTGACGCTGACGGTGCTGACCGACGGTTTGGCC
>JBASTF010000950.1:0-2986 GCA_049274755.1 Rubrivivax sp.
GTCCCAGCCGCCGCCGGGGGCCGCGGGCGCGACGATCTTCAACTCCAGTGCGGCCTGGGCGCCGGCAAACGGGCTGGCCAGGCCCAGCAGGGCGGCCGCGACGAACAAACGGCGGTGCATCGACGACATGGTGTGGGTCTCCTTCAGTTGTCGGGGGTGATCTTGGCGAACTCGACGATGCGGCCGTACTGCGCCGACTCGGTCTTGATGAAGTCGCGGAACTGCGTCGGCGACATCGGCGCCGGCAGGCCGCCCTGGTCGCTCATGCGTCTGGCCAGGTCGGGCTGCTGCAAGGCCTGCACGACGGCGGCATTGAGCTTGGTGATCACCGCCGGCGGCGTCGCCGCCGGGGCGAAGAGGCCGAACCAGTTGTCCAGCGTGTACTTGGGTGCAGCCTTGCTTTCGGCGATCGTCGGCAGATCGGGTGCAAACGGCGCACGCTGCGCCGAGGTGATGGCAATCGGCTTCACGCGCCCGTCCTTGATGAAGGGCGCGGCGGCGGCCATGCTGACGAAGCTCATGTCCACCGTGCCACCGGCCACGTCGACCATCTGGCCCGCCGCGCCGCGGTAGGGCACGTGGACCATGAAGATGCCGGCCATCTCTTCCAGCAACTCGCCGTTCAGGTGCTGCGGGTTGCCGACGCCGCTGGTGGCATAGGCCAGCTTGCCGGGGTTTTTCTTCGCGTGGGCCACCAGCTCGTCCAGCGTCCTGAACGGTGCGTTCGGTGCCGCCATCAGCACGTTGGGCACACGCACGACGGCCGTCACCGGCGCCAAGTCGCGCGCCGGCAGGTACTGCATCTTGGCCTTGTAGATGAAGGGATTGATGGCCGTCTCGCCGGCCGATCCCAGCAGCAGCGTGTGGCCGTCGGCCGCGGCGCGCACGACGGCCAGCGCACCCAGCATGCCGCTGGCACCGGGCTTGTTGTCGACGATGACCTGCTGGCCCAGCGACACCCGCAGCTTCTCGGCCAGCAGCCGCGCCATCGTGTCGACACCACCGCCGGCCGAGAAGGGCACGACGATGGTGATGGGCTTGCTGGGGTAGTCCTGGGCCTGCGCAACGCCGGGCACGGCAGCAGCCAGGGCCAGCGAGAACAGCAACAACGAACGGCGGGGCGCTAGCGGCATGGCCTTGTCCTTCAGGGTTTGCACGATTGCATTTTAAGACTGATAAATGCAAACTAGAGATCATGGAAAACACGTAGGCTTCTGCCGATGAACACGATCCGGGTTGCCGACAAGAGCTACCGCAGCGTCGACCTGCCTGCGCTGGCCGGGCCCTTGCTCAGCCGTTTGCCTGTGTGTCTGCGCCTGCTGCTGGAGAACGTGGAGCGCCATGGCCGCGGTGCCGAACGCGACGCCGCGCGGCAGGCCTTGCTGGCCTGGGTGCAGACCGGCAGCAGCGAGGCCGAGGTCAGCTTCCAGCCCGGCCGTGTGCTGATGCACGACACCACCAGCACACCGGCCCTGGTGGACATCGCGGCGATGCGCGACGCCTTGGCCGAAGCCGGCGCCGACCCGGCACGCCTGAACCCGACGCTGCCGGTGGACGTGTCGGTGGACCATTCGCTGGCCGTCGAGGTTCATGCCCGGCCCGACGCGCCGCGGCTGAACCTGCAGCACGAACTGCGCCGCAACCGCGAACGTTTTGCCTTTCTGCGCTGGGCCTCGCAGGCGCTGCAGCAGGTGCGCATCCATCCGCCGGGCACCGGCATCATGCACACGATCAACATCGAGCAGCTGGCCACCGTGGTCAGCGTGGTGCAGCACGGCGGCGAAGACTGGCTGGTGCCCGACGTGATGATCGGCACCGACAGCCACACGCCGATGGTCAACGGCCTCGGTGTGCTGGGCTGGGGTGTCGGCGGCCTGGAAGCGCAGACGGTGATGTTTGGCCTGCCGACGGTGCTGCGCATTCCGGACGTCATCGGTGTGCGCCTGGTCGGCCGCCTGGGTGGTGGTGCGCTGGCCACCGACCTGGCGCTGACGGTGACGCAGCGCCTGCGTGCCATCGGCGTGGCCGGCGAGTTCGTCGAGTTCTACGGGCCCGGCGTCAGCACGCTGTCGGCCGGCGACCGCTGCGTGGTCGCCAACATGGCGCCGGAGTACGGTGCAACCACCGGCTTCTTTCCGGTGGACGACGCAACGCTGGCCTACCTGCGTGCCACCGGGCGCGACGCCGCCCTGGTCGAACGTGTCGAGGCCTACACGCGCGCCGCCGGGCTGTGGTTCGACCCGGCGGCCGAACCGCGTTTCACACGCACGCTCGAGATCGACCTGTCGGCCATCGGCCTGCATGTCGCCGGCCCGCGGCGGCCGCAGGATCTGCTGCCGCTCGAGGCCACCGGCGCGGCGCTGGCAGGCATCGGCTTCGTGCCGAAGCAGCCGCATCCGCAGATGCCGAAACACGCCATCGCGATTGCCGCGATCACGAGCTGCACCAACACCTCGGACCCGCGGCTGCTGGTCGCCGCCGGCCTGCTGGCGCGCAAGGCCAGGGCGCTGGGCCTGCGTGTGCCGGCCTGGGTGAAAACATCGCTGGCGCCGGGATCGCCGGCTGCCGTGTCCTATCTGCAGCGGGCCGGGCTCAGCGACGATCTGGCCGCCGTCGGCTTCGACATCGTCGGCCACGGCTGCACCACCTGCATCGGCAACCCAGGGCCGCTGCCGGACCTGGTGCGCGCTGCGGCGGCGGCTGGCCAGGTGCACCCGGTGGCGGTGTTGTCGGGCAACCGCAACTTTGCCGGCCGTGTGCATCCAGACCTGGACCTGGGGTTTCTGATGTCGCCGCCGCTGGTGATCGCGTTTGCGCTGGCCGGCGACGCGGGACGCAACCTGCGCAGCGAACCGGTGCAGGTGCGCGACGACGGGCGTGCCGTGTCGCTGGCCGAGCTGTGGCCCAGCGAGGCCGAGATCGACGACTGCCTGCGCCTGGGTCTGGACGCGGCCGACTTCCAGCGCGACTTCGCACGCGCCAGTGC
>JBASTF010000951.1:0-2095 GCA_049274755.1 Rubrivivax sp.
CAGCGCAACGACGCGTCTGCCCACCGGCACCGCCTGGTACAGCACCGGCACGTCGGCGCCGCTGGCCATCGGGTGGTTGAGTTGCCGCCACGGCGATTCGGCGCCGTTGCGCGCCGCCGCATCGCGCAGCATCGCCAGCACCTTGGGCCGGCTCTCGACCGTGACGGTTTCGAGCCAATGGCGGCCGATCCACCCGTCGCTGCCATCGAAGGCGAGGTCCGGATTGCCGATGGCCAGGTCGCGGATCACGCCCTGGCCATCGATGACAAGCGCCACGTCGGCAGCCGCTGCGATCAGCGCCGCCGCCGAGCGAGCGTCGATGTCCGACAACAGCTGCTCCGGGGCGGCAAAGGAAGTCACGGTCAACTCGCCAACGTCATCCATCGAAGCCTTGGTGTCGCGGCCCGCGGGCGGCGCGCTTGAATCACAGAACCGTCAGGCCGGCGCGGCGCGCCGCAACTGCACCAGCCGCTCGGCCTCCACCACCGCCGCCGCGGCGTCGCAGGCCGTCGCATCCGCACCGACGTGGGCGACGAAGTCCGGGCGCAGGACCATCACCGGCCCGCCCACCATCACCGCCACCGCCGGGTTCAACGATGCCCTGCGCAACGCGAGGATAGCCGAAGCCACCGCGTCGACTTGACACTCGCTGCCGACAGACACACCGATCACGTCGAACCAATCGGTCGCCACGCTGGCACCGGCCCGGGCGATGTCGAACGTCGCATCGCCCACCACCTGCCAGCCGGCACGGCGGAAGAACTCGCCGACCATCAACAGCCCGAAGGTGTGCTGCGAGCCGGGCGCCGGCACCAGCAGCGCACGCCGTGCGGCGCCAGCGCGCAGCGCAGGCTCGCGCTGGAACGCGGCGCCGTGCTCGTGCACGATCTGCTGCAGCCGCCACAGGCCGACCGTCACCTGGGTGAAGTCGCACAGGTCGGCTTCCCACATCGCACCCAGCCGCTGCGCCACGGGTGCCAGCAGTTCCAGAAAGACCGCTTCGACCGTCATGCCAGCGTGGCGCCGCGCCTGCACGTAGCTCCGGGCCTGCACGGCGTCGCGGCGCAGCACGATCTCGGTGAGTTCGGCCACCTGCTCGGCAGCACTGGGCTCGGCGCAGTGCCGCGGCCCGGCGTCGTCGTTGACCGGCTGGCGGTGTGCCAGCATCAGGCGCGGGATGATCTCGGCCTCGATCGTGCGCAGCAGCGACGCGACGCAGTCGTCGGCAGCATGTGCCAGCCCCGCCGAACCGAGCGCCACCCTGGCGGCGTCCCAGCCTTCCAAGGCCGCGGCGTCGCCGCCGGCGGCCGCAGCCGAACCTCTCGTGAACACTTGCACCACGGTCTCCTCGTGGGCCGGTGGCGGCAGACCCCATGACATCCGGCTCGATGGCGAGCCGTCTTCAGGGCCTGTGGGCGCATCGGTCGTTGTCCAGTGCCTCGCTGTTGTCCTCTTCTTGTCGTCGACGCCTGCCGGCCGTCGAACCGAAATCGTTGGCGGCGAACTGTCGGCGTGAACGCCGTTGGGGTCAATCGGTCGTTTCTCGCATGTTGGCGCCAGCCTAGTGTCAGTTTGTCTGTACGTCAACTCCAATTGACACTTTACGGTGCAAGGTCTAGATTGACGCCATGGTCGCTTCCTTGCCGCTCTACACACCCGAGCAACGGCGGCGTCGCGACGCGACACGCTGGACCCTGGTGCAAGCTGTGCTGGCGCCGCTGCAGTTGCTTGTGTTCGGCATCAGCCTGCTGCTGGTGCTGCGCTTTTTGGCCAGCGGCGAAGGCGAAGACGCCGCTGCGGTGTCGGTGCTGCTGAAGACCTTGGCGCTGTACACGATCATGGTCACCGGCAGCCTGTGGGAGAAGGCGGTCTTCGGCCGCTGGCTGTTTGCGCCGGCCTTCTACTGGGAAGACGTCTTCAGCATGCTGGTGCTGGCGCTGCACACGGCCTACGTCGTGGCCTGGGCGGGCGACTGGCTGTCGGCACGCGAACGCATGCTGCTGGCGCTGGCGGCCTACGCCACCTACGTGATCAACGCGACGCAGTTTCTGTTGAAGCTGCGCGCCGCGCGGCTGCAGGCGCCGCAGCAGGTGGC
>JBASTF010000952.1:0-2297 GCA_049274755.1 Rubrivivax sp.
GGCCCGCGCCGCGCAGGCGCAGGCCGAGCAGCGCGCCGGCGAGCTGGCCCTCATCAACAGCATCCAGCAGGGCATCGCCGGCAGCCTGGACTTCGAGAGCATCGTCGAGCGCGTGGGGCCCATGCTGCGCGAGGTGATGAAGTCCGACGACCTGGGCATCACCTGGATCGACCACGACCGGCGTGCGGTCCGCAACCTCTACGTCGTCGAGCATGGCCGGCGCCTGCAACTGGACGACGTGGTCTCCAGGAACCCGCAGAAGTGGGCCGCCTTGCTGGCCGACCGGGAACCGCGGCTTCGCAACACGGCGGCCGAAATCTACGTCGATGGCGTCACGGTGGTGCCCGGCACCGACGCCGCGCTGTCGCAGCTGACCGTGCCGATGATCGCCGGCGACCGCAAGGTCGGCACCATCGATCTCGAAAACCACGAACGCGAATACGCCTTCAGCGACGCCGACCTGCGGCTGCTCGGCACCATCGCCGCCAGCCTCGGCGTCGCGCTGCAAAGCGCCCAGCGCTTCGACGAGACGCAGCGGCTGCTGAAGGAGACCGACGCCCGCGCCGCCGAGCTGGCCGTGATCAACGGCGTGCAGATGACGCTGGCGTCCGCCGTCAGCCTGGACGGCTTCTACGAAGGCGTCGGCGACCGCCTGCGTGACCTCTACGGCAAGGGCGACCTGGGCATCCGCATCTTCGATCACGACGCCCGCATGACGCACTTCCCGTACTGGTGCGAAGCCGGCGAACGCATCCAGATGGACCCCGACCCGATGATAGCCACCGGGTTCGAAGCGCACATCCGCCGCACCGGCCGCACGCTGGTCGTCAACGAGCGCATGGACGAGATGACGCTCAGCGTCGGCTCCTACACGATGCCCGGCACACGCGACGACAAGGCGGCGATCTTCGTCCCGCTGGCCTGGGGCGGCACGGTGCGCGGCATGATCTGCGTCAGCGACTACGAGCGCGAGAACGTGTTCGGCGCGTCCGACGTCCGCCTGCTCGAAACGCTGGCGTCGAGCATGGGCGTGGTGCTGCAGAACCTGCACCTGTTCGGCCAGACGCAGACCTTGCTGCAGCAGGCCGAGCAGCGCGCCGCCGAGCTGGCGACGGTCAGTGCGCTCGGCCAGGCGCTGTCGTCGAAGATCGAGCTCGGCGAGCTGATCACCACGGTGGGCGAGAAGATGCGGGAGACCTTCCGCGCCGACATCGTCTACGTGGCCTTGCTCGACCCGGCGGCCGGGCTGATCCGCTTCCCCTACGTGCACGGCGACGACCTGACGCCGATCGGCGCCGGCGAGGGCCTGACCGGCAAGATCATCGAGACGCAGCGCCCGCTGCTGATCAACGAGTCCGTCGATGCCGCGGCCGATGAACTGGGTACCGCGCAGCTCGGCGTCAAGGCGGCGTCCTACCTCGGTGTGCCCATCCTCGTGCTCGGCAAGGCCGTGGGCGTGATCAGCGTGCAAAGCACCAGCGAGGAAGGCCGCTTCACCGCCGCCGACCAGAACCTGCTGGCCACGCTGGCCTCGGGCGTCGGTGTGGCGCTGCGCAACGCGCAGCTGTTCGAGGAAGCCCGCGCGGCGCGCGAGCAGGCCGAGACCGCCAACGAAGCCAAGAGCGCGTTCCTGGCGACGATGAGCCACGAGATCCGCACACCGATGAACGCCGTCATCGGCATGAGCGGCCTGCTGCTGGACACGCCGCTGAACGACGAGCAGCGCGACTTCGCCAGCACCATCCGCGACAGCGGCGACGCGCTGCTGACCATCATCAACGACATCCTCGACTTCTCGAAGATCGAGGCCGGCCGCATGGACATCGAGGCCCAGCCCTTCGACCTGCGCGAGTGCGTCGAATCGGCGCTGGACCTCATCAGCACGCGCGCCGCCGACAAGCAGCTCGACCTGGCCTGCCAGTTCGACGACGACGTGCCGGCGGCGATCCGCGGCGACGTGACGCGGCTGCGCCAGATCCTGCTGAACCTGCTGTCCAACGCCGTGAAGTTCACCGAGCGCGGCGAGGTTGTGCTCGATGTCGCGATGCAGGGGAATCAGCTGCGCTTCACGGTGCGCGACACCGGCATCGGGCTGTCCGAGCAAGGCAAGAGCCGGCTGTTCCAGAAGTTCAGCCAGGCCGACAGCAGCACCACACGCAAGTACGGCGGCACCTGCCTGGGCCTGGCGATCAGCCGGCTGCTGGCCGAACTGATGGGCGGCACGATGTGGGTCGACAGCGCCGGCCCCGGCCAGGGCAGCAGCTTCCACTTCACGATCGCCGCGCCACGCGCCGAGC